>DAIMIM010000140.1:0-7887 GCA_036722755.1 Caldimonas sp.
AGGGCGGCAGGCCGGCGAGGTCGCGGCCGTCGAGCGTGATCGAGCCCGAGGTCGGCGTCTCGAAGCCGGCGAGCATGCGCAGCAGCGTCGTCTTGCCGCAGCCCGACGAGCCGAGCAGGGCGAAGACCTCGCCCTTGGCGATGTCGATCGAGACGTCGTCGACGGCGCGGTGCCCGTCGAAATCCTTGACGATGTGACGGATCTGCAGGAAGGCTTCGGCACTCATCGGGCAAGCGGACGAGCCGCACGCGGGCGGCGGGCAAGCCCGCGATTGTCCACACCTTCGGCGCTGCCGAAGGCAATCGACGCAATTTCGCTTCCGCCGCCGAGGCCGGCGGCGGCGGCCGCTAGGCGACGGTCTTCAGGACGTCGGCGATGGTGCTGATCGCCTGGTCGATGTGCGCACCTTCGACGATCAGCGGTGGCGACAGGGCGATGATGTCGCCGGTGGTGCGGATCATCACGCCGCGTTCGAAGCAGGCCAGGAAGATATCGAAGGCCCGCTTGCCCGGGGAGCCGGGAATCGACTCGAGCTCGATCGCGCCGACCAGGCCGATGTTGCGCACGTCGATGACGTGCGGCGACTCGTCGAGCGAATGGACCGCGTGCTCGAACATCGGCGCCATCGTCGCCGCGCGGGTCAGTAGCCCTTCGTCGGCATAGGTTTCGAGCGTGCCGAGCGACGCGGCGCAGGCGAGCGGATGCGCCGAGTACGTGTAGCCGTGCGGAAACTCCACGACGTGCTCCGGGCCTTGCATGAAGACGTCGTGGATGGCGCGCTTGGCGAACACCGCGCCCATCGGCACGCAGCCGTTGGTGATGCCCTTGGCGACCGTCATCAGGTCCGGCGTGACGCCGAAATAGTGCGCTGCGAACGGCGCGCCGAGGCGGCCGAACCCGGTGATCACCTCGTCGAAGATCAGCAGGATGCCGTGCCTGTCGCAGATCGCGCGCAGGCGATCGAGGTAACCCTTTGGCGGCAGCAGCACGCCCGTCGAGCCGGCGACCGGCTCGACGATGACGGCGGCGATCGTCGATGCGTCGTGCAGCGCGACGATGCGCTCGAGGTCGTCAGCGAGTTCGGCGCCGTGTTCGGGCACGCCGCGCGAGAACGCGTTTTTCTTCAGGTCGTGCGTGTGCCGCATGTGGTCGACGCCGCCCACCATCGTGCCGAAGCTCTTGCGGTTGCCGGCGATGCCGCCGACCGAGATACCGCCGAAGTTCACGCCGTGGTAGCCGCGCTCGCGGCCGATCAGCCGGGTGCGCTGGCCTTCGCCGCGCGCGCGGTGGTAGGCAATCGCCATCTTCAGTGCCGTCTCGACCGCTTCGGAACCGGAGTTCGTGAAAAAGATCTTGTCGAGCCCGGTCGGTGCCAACGCGACGAGCTTGGTTGCCAGCTCGAAGGCCTTCGGATGCGCCATGTTGAACGGCGGTGCGAAGTCCATCTCGGCGGCCTGCTCGGCGATCGCGCGGACGATCTTGGGCCGAGCGTGGCCGGCATTGACGCACCACAGACCGGCGCACGCGTCGAGCACCTGGCGACCGTCCGGCGTCCAGTAGTGCATGTCCTTGGCCTTGGCGAGCAGCCGCGGTGCGCTCTTGAATTGACGACTGGCCGTGAAGGGCATCCAGTACGCGTCCATATCGAGCTGGCCGCCTGGGCCGGTCGTTGCTGGTGCGGTCGGAGCGGCGGCTGGATTCGGGTCTTTGTGCATGTCGTTTCCTCGGCGGCTGAGCCGCAAGAGGAGAGTCTAGAAGAACTCGACTTGTCTGGGCGCTCTGGTCCTTTTTTCACATGCGCCGACCAACGTTTTGCGATGTGAAAATATGAGGTGCTGCGATGCACCAAAATTTCCCATGGTGGGAAACGCCATTCCTCAATATGGAATGACTCGTGCAAGTACCTGTCAGGAAACGAGAAAACGATTTCAACGCTCATGTGCCTGACATGCCTAAAAAGACGCAAGCAGTACTAACGTTGCGCAAACGACTTCCTCACTGGCCTCGGAGAATCTTCATGCAAACGCCGTCACGTCAACAGCAGGCCGCCGATCTGAACAAGGATTGGTCCGCCAACCCGCGCTGGAAAGGCATCGAGCGTTCCTACTCGGCAGCCGATGTCGTGCGCCTGCGCGGCTCGGTGCAGGTCGAGCACACGCTGGCCCGGCGTGGCGCCGAGAAGCTCTGGAATCTGATCAACACCGAGCCGTTCGTCAATACGCTCGGCGCGCTGACCGGCAACCAGGCGATGCAGCAGGTCAAGGCCGGCCTCAAGGCGATCTACCTGTCGGGATGGCAGGTCGCCGGCGATGCGAACATCGCCGGCGAGATGTACCCGGACCAGTCGCTCTATCCGGCCAATTCCGTGCCGATGGTCGTCAAGCGCATCAACAACACGTTCACCCGCGCCGACCAGATCCAATGGTCCGAAGGCAAGGACGAGATCGACTACTTCGCACCCATCGTCGCCGACGCGGAGGCCGGCTTCGGCGGCGTGTTGAACGCATTCGAGCTGATGAAGTCGATGATCGAGGCCGGCGCCGCTGGCGTCCATTTCGAGGACCAGCTGGCATCCGTCAAGAAGTGCGGCCACATGGGCGGCAAGGTGCTCGTGCCGACCCGCGAAGCCACCGCCAAGCTGACCGCCGCGCGCCTCGCCGCCGATGTCATGGGCACGCCCACACTCGTCATCGCGCGCACCGACGCGGAAGCCGCTGATCTCGTGACCAGCGACGTCGACGACAACGACAAGCCCTTCCTCACCGGTGAGCGCACGATCGAAGGCTTCTACCGGACGAGACCGGGTCTCGAGCAGGCCGTCTCGCGCGGCCTGGCCTATTGCGAATTCGCCGACATGGTCTGGTGCGAAACGGGCAAGCCCGATCTCGCCTACGCCAAGGCTTTTGCCGAGGCGATCCACCGGAAGTTTCCGGGCAAGCTGCTGGCCTACAACTGCTCGCCCAGTTTCAACTGGAAGAAGAACCTCGACGACGCGACGATCGCCAAGTTCCAGCGCGAGCTCGGGGCGATGGGCTACAAGTTCCAGTTCATCACGCTGGCCGGCTTTCACAGCCTCAATTACTCGATGTTCCATCTCGCGCACGGCTACGCGAAAAACAGCATGACCGCGTTCGTCGAGCTGCAGGAGGCGGAATTCGCAGCCGCCGAGAAGGGCTTTACCGCAGTCAAGCACCAGCGCGAGGTCGGTACCGGATACTTCGATGCCGTGACGACGACGATCGAGCGCGACGCATCGACCGCCGCGCTCAAGGGCTCGACCGAAGACGAGCAGTTCTTCGACCGAAAACAGGCCTGATACCCTTCGCCGGGGGGGTGCGCAACGGGCTTGCTGCCCGACGGGCCCCCGTCTTGCTACAGCCCGACGGTGCTCCCGTCGGGTTTTTCGTTTTGCAATCCCGCTGACTCGGTGTCGCCGGTCTGGGAAGCAACTTTCAAATGACGGTCTTCCCCATTCCCCGGACGCTGATCCGTTGCGCTGCCGCGCTGCTCCTTGCCGTTGTCGGCGAGGGCGTTCTGGCGTTCGGCTTCGAAGACATCGCCGCACGCGCTCACGACCTGGCGGCGACGACCTACAAGGCGCCGGTCATCGGCATGCCCCAGGAGCTGCGCGATCTCGACTACGACGCCTACCGCGACATTCGCTTCCGCCCGGACAAGGCGCTCTGGCATGGCGACAACCTGCCGTTCGAGCTGATGTTCTTCCACCAGGGCAGGGCGGTGCCCGAGCCCGTCCGCATCAACGTCGTCGAGCCGTCGGGTACCGTGGCCGTTGCGTTCGACCCGGCGCTGTTCGACTACGGCCGCAACCACTTCGATCGGCGCATGCTTGCCGGTCTTGGCTTCAACGGCTTTCGCGTCCACTACGCCGTGAATGCGCTCAACTACAAGGACGAAGTCCTCGTGTTTCAAGGCGCCAGCTACTTCCGCGCGCTGGGCAAGGGACAAGGCTACGGCCTGTCGGCGCGCGGTCTCGCCGTCGACACGGCGTCTCCCGGCGGCGAGGAGTTTCCGCGTTTCGTCGAATTCTGGATCGAGAAGCCGCGCCCGAAGGCGGCGAGCCTCGTCATCTACGCACTGCTCGATTCGAAGCGTGTCGCCGGCGCCTATCGATTCGTGCTCACGCCTGGAGTCGAAACGACGATGCAGGTGACGGCCCGGCTCTTTCTGCGCGAGCGCATCGCCAAGCTCGGCATCGCCCCGCTCACCAGCATGTATGCCTTCGGCGAGAACCAGCCTGGTCGCGACGACTACCGTCCCGAGGTCCACGACTCCGACGGCTTGTCGATCCAGAACGCCGATGGCGAGTGGATCTGGCGACCGCTCGTCAATCCGAAGCGCTTGCTGGTGACGTCCTTCGCGATGAAGGAGATGCGCGGCTTCGGGCTGATGCAGCGCGACCGCTCGCCGGCGAGCTACGAAGATCCGGAAGCGCAGTACGAACGCCGCCCGAGCGCCTGGATCGAGCCGCTCGGCAACTGGGGCAGCGGTCGCGTCGAGCTGGTGCAGATTCCGACGCCGGACGAGACCAACGACAACATCGTCGCCTACTGGGTTCCCGACGCGCTGCCGACGCCCCTGGGGCGGCCGCTCGAGGTCTCCTACCGGATCCGCTGGCAGACCGCCGGCACGACGCCCGCGGGAAAAGGCTGGGTCGTGCAGACACGGCGCGGTCGTGGCTTGACGAAGCGGGCCGATGGCGACATCAATTTCGTCGTCGACTTCGACGGCCCGTCGATGCGCGCGATCGCTGCCTCCACCCCACTCGAGCCCGTGGTCTGGACCGATGCCAACGCCGAGATCCACGAGCGCAATGTCTTTCACAATCCGGTCAGCGGCGCGTGGCGAATGACCCTTCGCGTCAAGCGGCTCGACGCGACCCGGCCCGTCGAACTGCGGGCGTATCTCCGACAACAACAAGTGCCCATCACCGAGACGTGGAGCTACATCCTGCCGGCAGAATCGGAGAAGCCGTGACCCGCCCCTGCCCGCATCCCACTGTCCAGCGCTCGTCGATGCGAGCCGAACCCTGGGCCGGCTCGCCACTGCTTCGCGGCCTGCGCCGCCTCGTCGGCCGCAGGGGCCCGTCGCGGTCGCGCTCGGTGCATGACCATCGCCCCGTCATGTTGCGCCGCCTCGTGCTGCTTGCGCTGGTGATGTTGGGCGCCTGGGTCGGCACGCACGCCATGGCCGAAGTGCTGCCGTCGCATGGCACGGTCATCGAGGAAGTGGGCCTGCTCGGCCTCTTCGGCATTCTCTTCGGCTGGATCTCGGCCGGCTTCTGGACGGCGCTGATGGGCGCGATCGTTCTCGTGCGCGGGCCCGGCACCAGCCCCCTGACGCGCCGGGCCGGCGAATCGAAGGTGCTGCCGCTCGACGCGTCGGTGCGCACGGCCATCGTCATGCCGATCTGCAACGAGCATGTGCCGACCGTCTTCGGCGGCATGGCCGCCACGATCGACTCGTTGCGCGCAACCGGCGAGTCGTCGAACTTCGATGTCTACGTGCTGAGCGACAGCAACGACGCCGACATCCGCGCCGCCGAGCAGGCGGCCTGGTCCGACTTTGCCGAGCGGCAGGCGCGCGAGGTCGAGGTGGAAGGGTCCGGACTGCGCGTGCACTACCGCTGGCGGCGCCTGCGCAGCAAGAAGAAGGCCGGCAATGTCGCCGATTTCTGCCGTCGCTGGGGCGCAGCCTATCGCTATCTCGTGGTGCTCGACGCCGACAGCATCATGACCGGCGAGTGCCTGACGACGCTGGTCCGCCTGATGGAAGCGCATCCGGACGCAGGCATCATCCAGACGGCGCCGAAGGCGGTCGGACACGAGACCTTCCATGCCCGCGTGCAGCAGTTCTGCGCCCGTGCCTACGGCCCGCTCTTCACTGCCGGCATGCGTTTCTGGCAGCTCGGCGAATCGCACTATTGGGGCCACAACGCGATCCTGCGCATGGCGCCGTTTCTCGAGCATTGCGGCCTTGCGCCGATCGGCGGCCCCGGGTCTCTCTCCGGCGACATCATGTCCCACGATTTCGTGGAAGCGGCGTTGATGCGCCGCGCCGGCTGGAAGGTGTGGGTCGCGGATGAAGTCGAGGGCAGCTACGAGCAGGTGCCGCCGAATCTGCTGGCCGAGCTGCAGCGCGACCGGCGCTGGTGCCACGGCAACTTGCAGAACTCGCGCCTGATGTTCGAGCCGGGTCTGCATCCCGTGCACCGGACGGCGTTCCTGACCGGCGTGCTGGCCTACGCGTCGTCGCCGCTCTGGCTCGCCTTCCTGATCCTGTCGACGTTCCTGTTCGCCCAGCACGCGGGAACCGATCCCGCGTACTTCATCGAGCGGTACCAACTCTTTCCCACCTGGCCGACGGCGCACGTCGAGTTGATGCTGACATTGTTCGGCCTCACCGGGGTGCTGCTGCTCGCGCCCAAGGTCTTCTCGCTGATCGCGATCGTCTGTCGTGGCCAGGCCGATCGCTTCGGCGGTGTCGGCCGGATGCTGGTCAGCGCGTTCATCGAGTTCGTCCATTCGCTGCTGCTCGCGCCGGTGCGCATGCTGTTCCACACCCAGTTCGTGCTGGCGGCGCTGACCGGCTGGCGGCTCGAATGGACATCGCCGCCTCGCGACGACGCGTCGACCGGCTGGGGCGAGGCCTGCCGCCGCCATGGCGCGCACACCCTGTTCGCCGTGCTCTGGGTCGCCACCATCGTCTATGCGAGCGACAGCTTCGCTTGGTGGCTGTCGCCGATCCTCGCTGGCTTGCTGACTGCCATTCCGCTGTCCGTCTGGGGCAGCCGGGTCGGCGCCGGCCGCGCGCTGCGCCGGCACGGCCTGCTGTTGACACCTGAAGAAGTGACGCTGCCCACGATCCTCGCCAACGCCGGCCGCGAAGCGCATCGCGTCGAGACACGCCTGTCATCGTTCCAGGCGGCGGTCGCCGATGCCGACATGCACCGGCGTGTCGTCGACGCGTTGCCTGTGCGCTCGGTAGCGTCGGGCCTGAAGGGCGTGGCAGAAGCGGCGCTGCTGGAGCACGCCCTCCGCGATGGTCCCGGCTCGCTCGAACCGGCGCAGATGCTTCGTCTCGTCTCGAGCCGGGTTGCACTCGTGCAGCTGCGTGAAGGCGTCGTCGCCCACCGCGCCCATCCTGGCTGGTGGTCGAGGCCGGAGGCGCCGCATGCCGCGCTCTTGGTCGAGCCGGCGAGCCTGCCGCTCGGTGCGGAGCCGGCCACGGCCAGGTCGTAGCTCCGTGGCCGCATCCCGCGGCCAGGGTCGCGCATTCGCCAATGACCGCGGCCGCCTCTTTCGAGTAAGGTGACGCGCACGGCCGCAGCCTGACGCGGCGCGTGCTCTCGCACCCATGTCCGACGACATTCCCACGTTGCGCCGCATCCTCCGCTCGAGCCGGACGATCGCGGTCGTCGGCCTGTCGGCCGAGTGGCATCGCCCCAGCCATTTCGCGGCCGCCTACATGCAGCAGCACGGCTATCGCGTCATTCCTGTCAATCCGCGCTATGAGTCCATCCTCGGCGAGCGTTGCCATGCGAGCCTCGAAAGCATCGAGGTTCCGGTCGACATCGTCGATGTCTTTCGCAGGACCGACGACGTCCTGCCGATCGCCAGGCAAGCCATCGCGATCGGCGCCAAATGCCTCTGGCAGCAGATCGGCGTCAGGAACGAGGAGGCGCAACGCCTCGCGGCCGAAGCCGGGCTCGACGTGGTGATGAACCGCTGCGTGAAGATCGAGCACGCGAGGTTGTTCGGCGGCCTGCACTGGGCGGGCGTGAATACCGGCGTGATCTCGTCGCGCCGCGCGGTCTAGATGGTGCCCCCACGCTCACTGAATTCGCTGCCCCCCGAGGGGGCGCGGCCG
>DAIMIM010000141.1:0-7777 GCA_036722755.1 Caldimonas sp.
CCCGCTCGCTGGGGCAGCCGCAGTTGAGGTTGATCTCGTCGTAGCCCCAACGCTCGCCCAGGCGTGCGCAGGCGGCGAGATCGGCCGGCTCGCTGCCGCCGAGCTGCAGCGCGAGCGGATGTTCGCCGGCACCGAAGTCGAGATGTCGCGCCACATCACCGTGCAGCAGCGCGCCGGTCGTCACCATCTCGGTGTAGAGGCGTGTCCGGCGCGTCAGCAGGCGATGGAAGAAGCGGCAGTGCCGATCGGTCCAATCCATCATGGGAGCGACCGAGAGGCGCCATGCCGATGCAGAGTGGGCCGTCACCGTGCAATTGTGCCGCCGCGACGTGGCGCCAGCGCCGCGCCCGCATTCGTCTCTGCATGTAACGCTGCTTTCAAATGTGCTTGTTGCACATTTAAGATGGCTGCCATGGCCGGAATCCCTCCGGCCTCAGCTCGGGAGCCAGCTCATGCACCATCGCCCATCCCCCACGACGCGACCACCCGTTCGCTTCGCCCTCGGCCAGCTTGCCATCGCCACCTTGCTCCTCGCCGGGTGTGGCGGCAGCGGCCCGGACATGTCCGGCACCGGCTCGCCGGTCGTCGGCAGCAGCGCGCCGTCCTTCGCAGCCGGCACGATCACCGGATTCGGCTCGGTCATCGTCGAGGGTGTCCGCTTCGACGACTCGAGCGCCGCGGTCAGCGACGACGACGGCAATCCCGGAAGCACCAGCGATCTCAAGCTCGGCATGACGGCGGAGATCCACGGCGGCGCCATCTCCGACGACGCCAATGGCTCGCATTCCATCGCCACCGCCATCGTCTTCGGCGCTGCGCTGATCGGCCCGGTGAGCGCCGTCGATGCCACCGCCAGGACGCTCGTCATCCTCGGCCAGACCGTGCACGTGCTCGACACGACCGTGCTCGACGCGCGCCTGGTCGGCGGCTTCGCCGGGATCGCCGTCGGTGCGGTGGTCGAGATGCACGGCCAGCTCGATGCGACGACCGGCGCCTACACGGCGACGCGGATCGGTCCGTCGCTGGCGCCGGCAGGCTACAAGATCCGCGGCGTCGTCGCCAACCTCGACACGACGGCCAAGACGTTCACGATGGGCGGCACGCTCATCTCGTACGCCACGGTGAGCGCGCCGGCCGACATCGCCAATGGCACGCTGCTCAGCGTCCGGCTGCAGACCACGCAGGTCGCCGGCGCCTGGGTCGCGACGCACATCGCCGGCAAGCCCCGCGTCGACGACGGCAACGTCGCCCGCGTGGAAGGCGCGGTCACCGCTTTCACGTCGACCACGCAGTTCAGCGTCAACGGACTGCCGGTCGACGCGACCAATGCCCAGTTCGACAAGGGCACGAGCGGCCTCGTCCTCGGCGCGCATGTGGATGTGCGCGGCACGTCGAGCAACGGCGTGATCATGGCGACGCGGGTCACGGTGGAGTCGCAGCAGCAGATCCATGACGACGGCTTCGAGTTGCACGGCACGATTGCCACCCTCGATCCGGTCGCCAAGACCTTCGTGCTGCGCGGCGTCACGGTCAGCTATGCCGACCCGGCCATCCTCTTCGACGGCGGCAGCGCGGCCACGCTCGCAGTCGGCGTCCAGCTCGAAGTTCGCGGAACGCTGTCGGCCGACGGCACGCAACTGCTTGCCGCGCGCATCGAGTTCGGGAAGTAGACACGTCTCGTGCTGCATGCAGCCACCGGCCGCTCGTAGACTCGCAGCGTGAGCCAGCCACCGCTTCGGCCTCGCAACGCGAGGAGATCGTCGCCGCCGCCGGCTTCGCCAGACGGCGCTGGCACAGCGCCGTCCGGGCCGTCCGGCCCGGCGCTCAGTGGCGCGCTGGCGTCCTTGCTGGAGCCGATCGCGTCGCTGGCAGTCGCGCGCGGGCTCACCTTCGCTGCCCTCGAAGATCAGCTGAAGGCGGCGTTTGTCGAGGCGGCACGAAAGGCGCAGCCGGAGACGGCAGGCCTGCGCATCGTCAGCCGTGTCAGCACGGCGACCGGCCTGACGAGGCGCGAGGTCACGCGCCTGCTCGATGCCGAGCAAGGGCCGCCGCCACCTCGGCCGTCGCCGGCCACGCAGGTCTTCACGCGCTGGCGTGCGGACCCGGCGCTGAAGAACCGGCGCGGTCAGCCGATCGCCCTGCCGCGCCAGGGCGACGCGCCGAGCTTCGAGACGCTGGCGCGATCGGTGACGCAGGACGTCCATCCGCGCAGCCTGCTCGACGAGCTCGTCCGGCTCGGGCTCGTCTGCGTCGACGGTGAGACAGTGAAGATCGCGCGCGACAGCGTCACCGGTGGCGCCAACAGCGAGCGCGCCTACGCGTTTCTCGGCAGCAACGTCGGCGATCATCTGCGCGCCGCCGTCGCCAACGTGCTTGCCGACGCGCCGCCCCACGTCGAGCAGGCCGTGTTCGCCGACGAGCTCTCGGCCGAATCGCTCGCCGCGGTGCGCGAGCTGGCGAAGACGCAATGGCAGGCCTTGCTGGCCGCCACCGTGCCGGCGCTGCAGGCGCTGGTCGACGCCGATGCCGCGGCGGGCCGCACCCGCGACCGACGCGTCCGCATCGGCCTCTACACATGGAACGACGTGATGACGGGAGGCGTTGCCGCACCAGCGGCGCCGGCCCCCGCCCGTCGACGCCCGACCCGGAAGGAATGAGCATGCTTGGCCACGACCTTTCAATTCGCCGCCAGCGGCCGCGCGGCGACGCGCGACCCGACCTGGCCGCCACGATCCGCCGGCTCGGGCTCGGCATGCTGTTCGCGGCGCTGATCGCCAGCTGCGGCGGCGGCGTCGACAGCGGCGGCACCGGCGCGCCGAGCACGTCGTTCGCGAGCGGGCCCATCACCGGCTTCGGATCGGTGATCGTCAACGACGTCCACTTCGATGCCAGTGGTGCCACGGTCACCGACGGCGACGGCAACGCGCACGCGCAGAGCGACTTGCGGATCGGCATGACCACCGACGTGCGCGGCTCGGCGATCTCGGTCGATGCCGACGGTGCCAGCGTCAGCACGGCGACCGGCATCGTCTTCAGCAGCGAGATCGTCGGCCCGATCTCGGCCAACAGCCTGTCGGCGCGGACGCTGACGGTGCTCGGACAGACCATCGACATCGCGACGACAACCGCCTTCGATGCGAGTCTGGTCGGCGGCCAGGCTGCGCTCGGCGTCGGCGACGTCGCCGAGGTCTATGGGCGCTTCGACGCAGCGACGGTGCGCTATGCGGCCACGCGCATCGAACGCAGGAGCCCGGTCGCCGCCGATCGCCTGCGCGGCATCGTCAGCGGTCTCGATACCTCGGCCAGGACCTTCTCCATCGGTGCGACGCGGATCTCATACGCCGGGGTCTCGAACCTGCCGTCGACCCTCGCCAACGGCCGATTCGTACGCGTCGCGTTTACGCTGGTGCCGAGCGGCCAGGTCTGGAACGCGATCGCCATCGTCGACGCGACCGAGATGATCGAGGACCGGGACGAGGTGAAGATCAAGGGACTCGTCAGCGCCTTCACCTCGAGCACGCAGTTCAGCGTCAACGGCACCGCCGTCGATGCGCGTGCCGCGCAGTTCCAGAACGGCAGCAGCGGCCTCGCTCTCGGCGCCCGCGTCGAGGTCGAAGGCGCCACGGTGAGCGGCGTGCTCGTGGCGACGCGGGTCACGCTCATCACCGACGGCGACGAGGCCGGCGAGTCGTTCGAGGTGCGGGACGTCATCACCTCGCTCGACACCGTCGCCCTCACCTTCGTGGCGCACGGCGTCGTCGTCAGCTATTCGGGAACCGTCGATTTCCGCGACGGCAGCGCGGCGGATCTGGCCGTCGGCAGGATGGTCGAGGCGCGCGGCACGCTCTCGCCTGACGGCACGAAGCTGCAAGCCTCGCGCATCACATTCCAGAACTGAGCGCTGCCGCCAGGCAGCTCAGGCGCGGCCGGCGGCGCTCGAGATGCCGGCCACGAAACGCGGCCAGAGCTCGACCGGCAGGTCGTGGCCCATGCCATCGATGACGTCGATGGTCGCGCCCGGAATCCGCGCCGCAAGGTCGCGCCCGGCCGGCACGGGAATCAGCGGATCGGCTGCGCCGTGGATCACGTGCGTCGGCGAACGCAAGGTGCCCAGGAGCTCGCTGCGATCGCCGTCGGCGGCGATCGCCACCATCTGCCGGGCGGTGCCGGCCGGCCGATGCGACCGGCGCACCGATCGCGTGAAGCGTTCGCGCAGGTAGTCCTTCGTGGGCGGGTACGCCGGGCTGCCGATCAGCCCGTAGAGCCTGACGTAGTGCTCGACGATGCTCGCGATCTCATGCGGCTTCTTCGGTTGCGAGATCAGCGCGCCCAGCACCTTCAGCGACGGGCCCGGCAGGCGGCGCGAGCCGCTCGACGTCATCATCAGCGTCAGGCTCTTGACGCGATCGGCATGACGATCGGCCATGCGCTGCGCGATCATGCCGCCCATCGAAGCGCCACACACATGGGCGCGCGCGATGCCGAGAGCGTCGAGCAGGCCGACGCAATCGGCAGCCATGTCGGCGATGCTGTAGGCGCTCTTGATGCGCATGCCGAGCGCGTAGCGCACCGAATCGAGCGCCAGATTGGGGACGCCCGCGGCATCGAAGCTCTGGCTCAGGCCGATGTCGCGGTTGTCGAACCGGATGACGCGAAAGCCGCGCGCGACGAGCGATGCGACGAAGTCCTCGTGCCAGGCGAGCAGCTGCATGCCCAGGCCCATGATCAGCAGCAGCGGCTCGCCCTGTGGCGATCCGTGGTCCTCGACTTCGAGCGCGATGCCGTTGGCGGCGATCTGCATCGGCGGCTTCAGCCCGCGGCCGATGCAGGCTCGGCGGCGTTGGCTCGAAAGAACCAGCGCCGCGCGCCGCTGACATCGAAGGGTTGCCAGCGGCCGAGCGGCTGCGCCAGGCGATCGGCGATGGCGTACAGCGCCAGCGGATTGGCGCCCATGCCGACGTGGCTGGCGTGCACCTCGATGTTTTCGGCCAGCGGCCCCGGCTCGTTGAGGCTGCAGCGCCACGAGACGATGCCGTCGGTGCGGGAGTAGACCGAGGTCGTCGGCACCGGCGGCGGCTTGCGAATCTCGTCCATGATCCTGCCGTCGCCGACGCGCGTGCCGGTCATCCATTCGTAGATGCGCCAGGCGTTGGTCGAGCGCGGATGGCCGGTGAACGGCGTGCCCAGCGTGATGACGCAGCGGGCGATCTCGGGGTGCTTCTTCGCCATCTCGCGCGCGTAGATCCCGCCGAGACTCCAACCGATCAGGGTCACCGGCTTGCCGCTGCGCTCGGCGAGCGCGCGCAGGTCGGCGGCGCAGCGCTCGAGCACACCGCTGCGCGGTCCCAGGTTGAACCCCTGGCCCCAGGCCTGCGTGACGTAGCCGAGGCTGCGCAGGAACGAACGCAAGGGCAGCGTCGTCACGTCGTTCGCGCCCATGCCGGGAAACACCATCGCGGCGTGGCCGTCGCCGCGCGGCAGATTGCGCAGCCATGGCGTCGCCGCGAGCGACGAGAGGTACTCGATCGGCGCCCTGCCCTCGAGCAGCATCAGCAGCGCGCCGGGCGGACGCGCGTCGTGCACAGGAGCTGCACCGGGGGCCGGTCGGGGGTCGGGTCTCGGCATGCGGCCCAGTGCTAGTAGTCGCTGCCGGCGCTGCCGGGCGCCAGGTTGTCGAACTTGGTGAGCGGCTTCAGGAAGGTCAGCTTGAACGTGCCGGTCGGGCCGTTGCGCTGCTTGCTGATGTTGATTTCGGCCACGCCCATCTCCTTCGACTCCTTGTTGTAGTAGTCGTCGCGATAGATGAACATGATGACGTCGGCGTCCTGCTCGATGGCGCCCGATTCGCGCAGATCGCTCATCATCGGCCGCTTGTCGGTGCGCGATTCGACGCCGCGGTTGAGCTGCGACAGCGCCAGGACCGGGCACTTGAGCTCCTTGGCGAGCGTCTTGAGGCCTCGCGAGATCTCTCCGATCACGGTCGCCCGGTTCTCGTCGCTCGAATCCGACCCGGTCATGAGCTGCAGATAGTCGACGACGATGAGGCCCAGCTGCCCGCATTGCCTGGCCTGCCGGCGCGCGCGGGCGCGCAGCTCGCTCGGCGTGAGCGAGCCGCTCTCGTCGATGAAGATGCTGACCTTCTGCAGCTTTTCGACGGCTTCCGAGAGACGCCCCCATTCATCGTCGCGCAGAGCGCCGGTGCGCAGGTGCTGCTGGTCGATGCGGCCGAGCGAACCAACCATGCGCAGCGCCAGTTGCGCGGCGCCCATTTCCATCGAGAAGACGACGACCGGCAGCCCTTCCTTGACCGCGACGTGCTCGGCGATGTTGAGCGCCAGCGCCGTCTTGCCCATCGACGGCCGCGCCGCCAGCACGACCAGATCGCCCGCCTGCAGGCCGGCGGTCATCCGGTCGAGGTCGTAGAAGCCGGTGCGCACGCCGGTGACTTCCTCGGCGCCGTTCTCGTGCAGCTCGTTGACGCGGTCGATCAGCTGGACCACGAGCTGGTCCATGTTCTGGAAGCCCTGCCTCGATCTGGAGCCTTCCTCGCCGATCCGGAAGATCTTGCTTTCTGCATCGTCCAGGATCTGCGAGACCGCCCGGCCCTGCGGGTTGAATGCCGTGGTCGCGATCTCGTCGCTCGCCGCGACGAGCTTGCGCAGCACCGAGCGCTCGCGAACGATCTCGGCGTAGCGCCGGACATTGGCGGCGCTCGGCACGCTCTGCGCCAACGCATTGAGATAGGCCAGACCGCCGCAGTCTTCACCCTTGCCCAGGCTTTGCAGCTGCTCGAAGACGGTGATCACGTCGGCCGGCTTGCTCGCATTCACGAGCACGGCCATGGCCGTGAAGATCATCCGGTGCTCGTAGCGGTAGAAATCGGACTCGCCGAGGAGATCGCCGACGCGGTCCCACGCGCCGTTGTCGAGAAGCAGGCCGCCCAGCACGCTCTGCTCGGCCTCGACCGAATGTGGTGGCACGCGCAGGCGCGCCACCTCGTCGTCGGGCCGCGAGGCGGTGGATGGATCAGATGAGGAGAAAAGCGCCGACATCAGGAAATCATAAGTCCGCGGAAATCGCCCCGGCGCCCGAGCGGTGGACAAGGCTGTGCATGGCCTGTCGACAGCACGTGGACAGGCGGTGCAAAAAGCGAAAGGGCCGCGCAAGCGGCCCTTTCTGCCATCACCCGGGCGATCGCGGCGGGCGACGCGATCCGTCGCCGGCCGATTCGCGTCAGGTGGTTTCGCCGAGAACCACAACCTTCACGTCGACGACGACGTCGGTGTGCGGCGCGACCGTGACGACGTGCTCGCCGGTGACCTTCAACGGGCCGTTGGGCATGCGGACCTGCGCCTTCGTGACCTTGAAGTCGATCCGGTTGAGCGCATCGGCGACGTCGGCGTTGGTCACCGAGCCGAACAGCCGGCCGTCGACACCGGCCTTCTGCGTGATGTGGACCGTGCGGCCGCTCATCTTTTCGCCGAGGGCATGGGCCGTGGCGAGGCGGTCGGCGGCGAGCTTTTCCAGCTCGACGCGCTTGTCCTCGAACTCCTTGATCGCGGTCGTCGTGGCACGGCGAGCCACGCGCGTCGGGATCAGGAAGTTGCGCGCGAAGCCGTCCTTGACCTTGACGACATCGCCGAGGTTGCCGAGGTTCGCGACCTTCTCCAGAAGAATGACTTGCATGGCGGCCTCAGGCTTTGTGCTGGTCGGTGTACGGCATCATCGCCAGGAAACGGGCGCGCTTGATGCACGTCGTCAGCTGGCGCTGGAAGAA
>DAIMIM010000142.1:0-4990 GCA_036722755.1 Caldimonas sp.
GATCGCGGCGCGGGCGTCGCCGCGGGCGAGATGCATCGGCGGCAGCACGTAGCTCCCGACGTCGTGCGCCTCGAGCGGCGTCAGCAACGCGGGCAGTGGCGCGATGCGCAATACGTCCTTCGCCAGCGCTGCCGCCAGGCGCGCCGCGTTGCGCGTCTCGGCGATGACCGCGAAGACCGGCTGGCCGACGTGGTGCACCGTGCCATCGGCGAGGATCGGGTCGTCGTGCACGACCGGCCCGCAATCGTTCGGTCCCGGGATGTCGCTCGCGATCAGCACGGCGACGACGCCGGGCATCGCCGCGATGCGCGCGCGATCGAACCCGAGGATGCGGCCGTGCGCCACCGGCGACAGGCCGAGCGCCGCGTGCAGGGTGCCGGCGAGCTCCGGCAAATCGTCGATGTAGGGCGCGCTGCCGGCGACGTGCAGGTGCGCCGATTCGTGCGGCCGGGAGATGCCGACCCGTGCGGTATCGTCCGGCGTCATGAACGAGCGGCCGTGTGCGTGCGGTCCCACACGCTCGTTTCGTTCGCGGCCAGTGGCGCGTTCGCGCGCGTCTCGAGCCAGAGGCGCTGGATCAGGTTCTTCGCCACCTTCCGTCGATAGGCGGCGCTGGCGCGCATGTCGGTCAGCGGCGTGAAGTCGGTGTCGAGGGCGCGCTGCGCCGCGGCGACCGCGGCCGCGTCCCAGGGCTTGCCGACGACGGCGGCTTCAGCGGCGGCAGCGCGCTGCACCGTCGCCGCCATGCCGCCAAACGCGAAGCGCGCCGTTCGCACCGCGCCGCCGTCGTCGAGCGCGATGGCGAAGCCGGCGCAGAGCGCGGAGATGTCGCAATCGAAGCGCTTCGATATCTTGTAGGCGCGCACCGCGACATGCGCATCGAGCGGCACCTCGATGGCCTGCACGAACTCGCCCGGCTCGAGCCGGTTCTGCATGTAGCCGGCGTAGAAGTCGGCAAGCGCGAGACGCCGCACGCGCTCGCCGCGCCGCAGCACGAGGCCGGCACCCAGCGCCATCAGCACGGGCGGCGAATCGCCGATCGGCGAGCCGTTGGCGACGTTGCCGCCCATCGTTCCGCAATGACGCAGCGGCATGCCGGCGAAGCGCAGCCACACGTCGACCAGCGACGGCCAGCGCGCGACCAGGGCGCGCCAGCCGTCCTCGAGCGACGCAGCGGCGCCGATCGAGAGCGTGCCGTCGCGTTCCTCGATGCATTTCAACGCCTCGACGCCACCGATGTAGAGCAAGGACGGCAGCTCGCGGAACATCTTGTTGACCCACAGGCCGATGTCGGTCGAGCCGGCGAGAACACGCGCTTCGGGCTTGGCCGCCCGCTCGGCGGCGAAGGCCTGGAGCGTGCGCGGCGCGACGAACTCGCCGCCGCCGGGCGGCGCGTAGCGGAAGGTCTCGGCCGAGGCGATCGATTCAAGCGCGGCGACGGCCGGCGCGGTGTCGCACGGGCTGGCGGGCAAGTCGAACATGCGCTCGCCGGCGTCGAGGATGGGACGGTAGCCGGTGCAGCGGCAGAGGTTGCCGGAGAGCTCGTCGGCCAGCTCCTGGCGCGTCGGCCGCGTGCCGCCGGCCGCATGGTGCTGATAGGCCGCCCACAGCGACATCACGAAGCCGGGAGTGCAGAAGCCGCACTGCGAGGCGTGGCAGTCCACCATCGCGCCCTGCACCGCATGCTGCGACCCGTCGGCGCGTTGCAGGTCCTCGACCGTGAAG
The DNA here is from genome assembly GCA_036722755.1 of Caldimonas sp. Lineage (GTDB taxonomy): Bacteria > Pseudomonadota > Gammaproteobacteria > Burkholderiales > Burkholderiaceae_C > Schlegelella_A. The sequence goes on from DAIMIM010000142.1 coordinate 1,726, forward strand.
AGCGCCTTGCCGTCGAGCGTGGGCAGGAACTGGATGCAGGCGTTGGCGGTCGTCAGGCGCAGGCCGCCGACCATTTCCGGGCCGCCAGCGGTGGCCTCGCCGGGCAACTCGCCGATGACGACCGTGCAGGCGCCGCAGTCGCCTTCGTTGCAGCCTTCCTTGGAGCCGGTGCAGCGCGCATCCTCGCGCAGCCATTCGAGCACGGTGCGCGTCGGCGCAGCCGCGTCGACCTCGACGATGGCGCCGCGGTGAAAGAAGCGGATCGGCCGGCTCGGGCCGGCTGTCTGGGATGGGTGCACGCTGTGCAAGGTAAGCCTTCGGCGCGAACATCGTATACAACCAAACGCATGATGCCTATGATTCGTTGCATATGACGCCGGACCCCGCTTTCGGGAAGATCGAGCTCCATCTCATCCGGGTGCTGCAGACCTTGATCGCCGAACGAAGTGTCTCGCGCGCTGCCATGCGCCTCGGGTCCAGCCAGCCGGCGGTCAGCGCCCAGCTGCGCCGGCTGCGCACGCTCACCGGCGACGCGCTGCTGGTGCGCGCCGGCAACGGCATGACGCCGACCGAGACGGCGATGCAGTTGCTCGGCCCCGCCAATGCCGTCCTGCGCGAGGCCGGCGTCCTGTTCGGCGCACGGGCGAGACAGCGCAGCTTCGATCCGGCCGGCAGCGCCACGACCTTTCGCATCGCCGCCAGCGACTACCTCGACCCGCTCTTCCTGCCCGAGCTCGTCGCCCGGGTCAAGCGCCTGTCACCGCAGGCCAGTCTCGAGCTTCTTCCGCTGACCGGCGAATACGACTACCGGCAGCGCCTGGCCGCCGGCGAGGTCGATCTCGTCGTCGGCAACTGGCTGCGGCCGCCGGGCGAGCTGCACCTCGGCCGCCTCATCACCGACGAGATCGTCTGCCTGGTCGCCGCCGATCATCCCGCCGGCGGGCGGTCCTGGTCTGCGGAGCGCTATGTGGCGGCCGAGCACGTCGCGCCGATGCCGTTCCACGCCAATGCGCCAGGGGTCGTCGACGACCATCTCGCGTCGCTCGGTCTCGCCCGCCACGTCGCGGTCAAGAGCACGCACTTCAGCCTGATCCCGCTGATGGTCGCGCGAAGCCGCCTCGTGCTGACCACCGGGCGGCTGTTCTGCTCGCGCTTCGTCGACGCGCTGCCGGTGAAGATCGTGCGTTGTCCGATCGCCTTTCCGCCGCTCACCTACTACCAGCTCTGGCATGACGTGACCCATGCGTCGGCCTCGTCGAAGTGGTTGCGCGAACAGGTGCGCGAGGTCGCGCGCAGCCTGTCCGGACACAACATGCCGGCGCGCCTGTGACACGGATCGCCATCCGCGGCGACATGCTCGATTTCATCGGCGAGCCGGCCTGGGGCGATGTCGATTCGAAGGCGGTGCGCTCGCGGCCCGACCACTGGCTCCTGATCGACGCCGGCCGCATCGCCGCCGTGCAGGCCGAAGCGCCTGGCGACGGCTGGGAGCGGCACGACCACGCCGGCAGGCTCGTCATGCCAGGCTTCGTCGACACGCACGTGCACAGCGCGCAGCTCGACGTCATCGCCAGCTACGGCACCGAGCTGCTCGACTGGCTGACGACGCACACCTTTCCCGCCGAAGCGCGCCACGCCGACGCGGCGCATGCCGGCTCGGGCGCGGCGCTGTTTCTCGATGCGCTGGTCGCGCACGGCACGACCGCGGCAGTCGTCTTTCCCACCGTGCACAAGGCCTCCGTCGACGCGCTCTTCGTGGCCGCCCACGAGCGTGGCATGCGCCTCGTCGCCGGCAAGGTGCTGATGGACCGCAATGCGCCCGACGACCTGCGCGACGATGTCGCAAGTGCCGAGCGCGACAGCGCCGAGCTGATCGCCCGCTGGCACGGCCGCGGCCGCCTCGCGTACGCCATGACCGTGCGTTTCGCGCCGACCAGCACGCCCGCGCAGCTGGCCATGGCCGGCCGCTTCTGCCGCGACGACCCGAGCCTCTACATGCAGACCCACCTGGCCGAAAGCCGCGCCGAGGTGCAGTGGGTGCGCGAGCTCTTTCCCGACGCCCGCAGCTATCTCGACGTCTATGCCCGCGCCGGCCTGCTGCACGCCAAAAGCGTCTTCGCGCACGGCATCTGGCTCGACGATGCGGATCGCGCCGCATTGGCCGGCGCCGGCGCCCAGATCGCGCACGCGCCGTCGTCGAACCTGTTTCTCGGCAGCGGCCTGTTCGGCTGGCGCGCCGCCGAGGCCGCCGGCGTCCATGTCAGCCTGGCCAGCGACGTCGGCGGCGGCACCAGCCTGTCGATGCTGCGCAACATGGCCGACGCCTACAAGATCCAGGCCCTGGCCGGCGAGCGGCTCACCGCCTGGAAGGCGCTGCATGCGGCGACGCGCGGCGCGGCGCGCGCGCTCGGCCTCGGCGCCGAGATCGGCTCGCTCGAGCCGGGCAGCGCCGCCGACGTCTGCATCTGGGACTGGGCGCACGGGCCCGTCGCCAGCCGGCGCGCCGAGGTGGCCCGCACATTGCATGAGCGCGTCTTCGCCTGGATGACGCTCGGCGACGAGCGCAACCTCGCCGCTGCGTTCATCGGCGGGCGCAGGCACTACGATCGTTCTGCGCACTAGCCTCGCAACGTCCCGACCACGACCGCCATGCTTCGTCTCGAGCTCGTCGACATCAGCAAGCAATATCCGAAGGTCCTGGCCAACGACCGGGTCGGCCTGCGCGTCAAGCCGGGCGAGATCCACGCCGTGCTCGGCGAGAACGGCGCCGGCAAGTCGACGCTGATGAAGATCATCTACGGCGCGGTGCGGCCCGACGCAGGCGAGATCCGCTGGAACGGCGAGCGCGTCGAGATCGCCTCGCCGGCCGCGGCGCGCGCGCTCGGCATCAGCATGGTCTACCAGCACTTCAGCCTGTTCGACACGCTGACGGCCGCCGAGAACGTCTGGCTCGGCCTCGATCGACGGCTCTCGCTCGCGGCGGTGACGGCACGCATCGCCGAGGTCGCCGGCGTCTACGGCCTCGAGGTCGATCCGCTGCGGCCGGTGCACACGCTTTCGGTCGGCGAGCGCCAGCGCGTCGAGATCGTCCGCGCCCTGATGACGAAGCCGAAGCTGCTGATCCTCGACGAGCCGACCTCGGTGCTGACGCCGCAGGCGGTGCAGACGCTTTTCGTGACGCTCCGAAAGCTCGCCGCCGAGGGCTGCTCGATCCTCTACATCTCGCACAAGCTCGACGAGATCCGCGCCCTCTGCCACCACTGCA
>DAIMIM010000142.1:5090-7763 GCA_036722755.1 Caldimonas sp.
ATCCTCTACATCTCGCACAAGCTCGACGAGATCCGCGCCCTCTGCCACCACTGCACGGTGCTGCGCGCCGGCAAGGTGACGGGCGAGGTCGATCCGACCAAGGAGACCAACGCCAGCCTGTCGCGCCTCATGATCGGCGCCGAGCCGCCGCAGCTGCAGCACCGCGAAGTCCGCGCCGGTGCGGTCGTGCTCGAGGTCAGGAGCCTGTCGCTGGCCAAGGACGATCCGTTCGGAACCGCCCTCGACGGCATCTCGTTCGACGTGCGGGCCGGCGAGGTGGTGGGCATCGCCGGCGTCTCGGGCAACGGCCAGCAGGAGCTGATGCGCGCGCTCTCCGGCGAGGACGTCCGCGCGCCCAGCGGAGCGGTCCTCCTCTTCGGCCACGACATCGCGCGCGAACGGCCCGGCCAGCGGCGTCGTCAGGGGTTGCATTTCGTTCCTGAAGAACGGCTCGGCCGCGGCGCCGTGCCGACGCTTTCGCTGGCGCAGAACACGCTGCTGACGCGCACCCGCGCCGTCGGGCGCGCCGGCTGGATCCGCATCGGCGACGTCGTCTCGCTCGCCGACGCGCTGATCCGCCGTTTCCATGTGCGCGCCGGCGGTCCTGGCTCGGCGGCGAAGAGCCTGTCGGGCGGCAACCTGCAAAAGTTCATCGTCGGCCGCGAGATCGATGCCGACCCGAAGCTGCTGATCGTCTCGCAGCCGACCTGGGGCGTCGACGTCGGGGCCGCGGCGCAGATCAGGGGCGAGCTGCTGGCGCTGCGCGACAACGGCTGCGCCGTGCTCGTCGTCAGCGAGGAGCTCGACGAGCTGTTCGAGATCTGCGACCGGCTTGTCGTCATCGCCCAGGGCCGGGTCTCGCCGAGCGTGCAGACGAGCGACGCCTCGACCGAGATGATCGGCGAGTGGATGAGCGGCCTGTGGAACCGCGACCATGCTGCGACTTGAGCCGCGCCCCGAAGCCTCGCGGGCGATGTCGATCGCCTCGCCGCTGATCGCGCTCGCCATCACGGTGGTGATCGGCACGCTGCTCTTCGTCATGCTCGGCAAGGATCCGTTGCGTGGCCTGGCGGTCTTCTTCGTCGAGCCCTTGCGCAGCAGCTACGCGTTGACCGAGCTGGCGATGAAGGCGACGCCGCTGCTGCTCGTCGCGCTCGGCCTCGCGGTCTGCTTTCGCTCCAACGTCTGGAACATCGGCGCCGAGGGCCAGTTCATCGTCGGCGCGATCGGCGCCAGCGGCATCGCGATGCTGGCGACGCCGTCGACCGGCGGCTGGTTCTTCATCCCGGTGCTGCTCGGCGCCGTCGTCGGCGGCATGCTGTGGGCGGCGATCGTCGCCTTGCTGCGCGACCGCTTCAACGCCAACGAGATCCTGGTCAGCCTGATGCTCGTCTACGTCGCCGAGCAGCTTCTCAACTATCTGGTCTACGGGCCCTGGAAGGATCCGAACGGCTACAACTTTCCGCAGACGATCACGTTTCTCAAGGCCACGCAGATCCCCAAGCTCTTCACCGGCTACCGTATCAACATCGGCGCGCCTCTCGCGCTGCTCGCGGCCGGCGCGTTCTGGGTTCTGCTGTTTCGCACCTACGCCGGCTTTCGCCTGCAGGTCGGCGGCCTGGCGCCTGCCGCGGCGCGCTACGCCGGCTTCTCGTCACGCAGCGCTCTCTGGACGACGCTGCTGCTGTCCGGTGCCATGGCCGGCCTCGCGGGCGGCCTCGAGGTGGCCGGGCCGCTCGGCCAGCTGACTCCGCACGTGCCGGCGGGCTACGGCTTCGCAGCCATCATCGTCGCCTTCGTCGGCCGGCTGCATCCGATCGGCATCGTCTTGTCGGCCATCCTGATGAGCATGTTCTACATCGGCGGCGAGCTCGCGCAGTCGCGCCTCGGCCTGCCGCAATCGCTCACCGGCGTGTTCCAGGGCCTGCTGCTCTTCACGCTGCTGGCCTGCGACACCTTGATCGCCTATCGCGTGCGCTGGAAGCCGGCGCGCAGCGATGTTGCCGCGGTGCCCGCCGCGCCGCGCGCTGCTGCCTCGTCCCTGGCCGCGTCCATCGAGGCCGAGCTCAATCCGGTCATCGCCTCGACGACGCTGCCGGCCCGGGGAGGAAGCTGATGGACCAGATCGCCCTGCTCATCGCGGCGACGCTCAACTCCGGCACCGTGCTCGCATTCGGCGCGCTCGGCCTGCTCATCAACGAGCGCGCCGGCATCGTCAACCTCGGCGCCGAAGGGATGATGCTGGTCGCCGCGGTCGCCGGCTTCGCCGTCGCCGTGCACACCGGCAACGAGTGGGCGGCGTTCGGGGCGGGCGCGGTCGCCGGCGGCGTCATGGCCGCGGCCTTCGGCGTGCTCGTGATCTGGCTCAATACCAACCAGTACGCGACCGGCCTGGCGTTGAGCCTGTTCGGCGCCGGCTTCTCGGCATTCGTCGGCATCCGCTACACGCAGGAAAAGCTCGGCGAGCGCGCCAGCTTTCACATCCCGTATCTCGCCGACGTTCCCTTCTTCGGCCCGGCGTTCTTCCGCCAGCACCCGATGGTCTATCTCGCGATCGGGCTGACGATCGCGATCGCCTGGTTCCTTTATCGCTCGCGCGCCGGGCTGGTGCTGCGCGCGGTCGGCGAATCGCCGGAATCGGCGCATGCGCTCGGCTATCCGGTGCGCCGGATC
>DAIMIM010000143.1:0-7638 GCA_036722755.1 Caldimonas sp.
CGCGCGGCGAATCCCGCCGCCTCCTCCTGCAGGCAGCCCTGATGTGCACCCTCTCGTGAGCAACCTGTTGTGAGCGGCGACATGCCTGCGCCGGCCGAGCTCGTCACGACCGTCCGCTGGAACAACGAGACCATCACCATTCGCCCGATCGGGCCGGAGGACGAAGCGCAGCACCGCGCGTTCGTCGAAAGCCTGCAGCCGGAGGACCTGCGCCTGCGGTTCTTCAACACCCGGCCCCCGCTGCCGCCCAGCGAGCTGGCGCGACTGACCCACATCGACTACGTGCACGAGATGGCCTTCATCGCCGTGCGTCGGCTGGCCGACGGCAGCGACCACACGCTCGGCGTCGCCCGCGCGGTCATGGATGCAGACGGGGTGGATGCCGAGTTGGGAATCATCGTGCGCTCGGACCTGAAGGCGCAAGGGCTCGGACGGCTGTTGCTGAGCAGCCTGATCGCCTTTCTGGCGCGGCGTGGCACGAGGCGCCTGATCGCCCTTGTGCTGCACGAGAACCTGGGCATGCGCAGTCTCGCGACCTCGAACGGCTTCGTGCTGGACACCGCGGCCTCCGATGCGCAAGCCCTGTGCTTCGTGCTCGACCTTGCGTCGGCCTTGCGCCAGATCAAGCCGCCCGTCGCGCCAGCGCATCCAATCGAGGCCTGCGGTCCGGCCTCGGTCTCTAGGGCCTGCGCCACCCCGGCGCGATCCCTCCAGTAGCGTTAACAGGCCCTAGGAGCATTCATGTCATTCGACGCGCGTCATCCGCACGCCCTGAGACAGCCTCGCGACGAGTCTCCTTTTCCGGCCGCCCTGGTCGCGCCCCGGGTCTCGCCGGGCGTCCTTGCGAAGGTCGGCGAGGCGTTCTCCACTGCCTTGTCGATGCTGCAGGCCTCGCTCGCGACGCTGCGGCCGCTCGCCGAGGCGGAGCAGGCGCGACTCGATGCCGGGTTGATCGAGATTGCCAGGCTCGAGGCGTTCGGATTGCAGATTCAGGCTGTTGCGCGCCTGCTCTCCAGAACCGCGCCGGCACCCGCCGAACGCGTCGATCTGGCGCGTGCCGCACGCGAAGCCGTCGGCGACTGGACTCGAGCCGCACATCGTCGCGGCGTCAGCCTGGTGGGCCTGTCGCAGTCGCTGGAGCTCGACGGGAATGCCGGGGCCATCAACCAGCTGCTCGACCTCGGGTTGGAATTTGCCATGCAGATCGGCTCTCGCATCGAGATCGGCGCTGCGCTCGAAGGCTTGGCGCAACATCCGGTGCTGTCGATCCGGGTGCAGCGGTCACAGCCAATCGGCGAGGCAAGCGACGCCGCGTTCGACGATCTTCACTGGCTCCTGTTCGCCGAGCTGGCGCGCGCCATCGGCCTGGTGCCGCAACGGCTCGACGACGGGCAGGTGCTGACGATGACGCTCGGCTTTCCGGCTGCCTGGGACGCAGCCACGCCCGGCGACACGGCCAGTGCAGCGTTGCCGCACACGGCCCCGGCAAGGGGACGTCGCGTGCTGCTCGTCGAGCCTCAGGACATGTCGCGTCTGCTCGCGAGTCGATTGATGAGCTCGGTCGGCATGCGCGTCGCTCCGGCAAGCACGATCGACCAGGCGCGCGCCGGCCTGAAGGATGAAACGCCGGATGTCGTCGTGACGGGAATTCCCATCGGCGACGCACGGCTCCATGCGTTGCTCGACGAAGTGCGGGCGGCGCAGCCCCGCGTGCGCGTGATCGAGCTCGTGGACGACGACAGCGCTTTCGATTTCTCGGTGCCAGGCTCCGACAATCCGGCCCGCATCGGCAGGCACAACCTGACGCAGACGCTGGTGCGCGCCGTCTCGCAGGAGCTCGACGCGGCTTGGCCAAGCTGAGCTCCGGCGTCGCGTGGCGGCGCCCTCGGTCGCGCCGGCGGAAATGAGGCTCGCGGCCTCGGCACCGGTCTGCCTCTGGGGCGCCGGCTTCGGGTATCAGGCCGCTTTCTTGTTCCAGGCGCTGCACCAGCCTGTCGCCGCAACCTGCTTGCCGGCAAACAGGGGACACGGCCCGGCCGGATCCTTGGGCTTGCCCTGGAACAACTGGCAATTTGCGCATTCCTGGGACGCCGCGTGGTTGGGATACTTCTTGGCATCGACCTTGGTCGTGTCCTGCTTGTAGCCGAGCGCGACAGCCTGCGGATCCGACTCGGCGACGTTGGCACCGGTGCCCTGGGCCTGGGCGCGCGATGCACCGAGCACGAGGCCGGTGGCGACGGCTTGAAACATGAAGGTTCGACGATTTGACGTGGACTTGGACTTGGTCATGGGAAGCACTCCTTGAAGAATGGATCGGTTGCGCAGCGCAATGTGCGCCATCGCGACTGTGCCGCACTTGCTCTGGATCAAGGCGGCCGTTGGCAGCTCGGTCGAGTGATCAGGCCGGCCGCCTTGCCAGCGGACGGTCCGTGGGGCCGGTTCTCGGTCAATCGCTCCCAGGCAAGAGCGCACGGAGCAGGAGGTCGATGTCCACTGGCTTGGTCACGTGCGAATCGAAGCCTGCCTCCCTGGCACGCAGCCTGTCGCTCGCCCCGGCGTATCCGGTGACGGCGATCAGCCGCGTCTTCTTCATGTCGGGTATCTGGCGCAATAGTCGTGCGAGCTCGTAACCATCCATGCCGGGCAGGCCGATGTCGAGCAGCACGGCATCCGGGCGATCCGCGCTGACCATGCGCAATCCCTCGGCGCCGTCGACCGCGTGCCGGACACGATGGCCGAACGCCGTCAGTAGCAACGCGAGCGTTTCGCCGGCATCGACGTTGTCGTCGATGACGAGCAGGTTCATCGACGGCAATTCCGGCGCGTCGACAGGAGGTTGACTGCGTTTTTCTTCATCGCACGGTTCGTGCAGTGGAAGCGTCACTGTCACCCTCACGCCCTGTGCGGCGCCAGCGCTGGTCGCAACGACTGATCCGCCGTGGAGCTCGACGATTCGTTTGACCAGGGTCAGGCCGATGCCCAAGCCCCCCTGCGGACGGTCGAGCCCGCGATCTCCCTGCACGAAGACATCGAAGGCGGTGGCCAGCAGCTCAGCCGACATCCCGATGCCGTTGTCGACGACTTCGAGAACAGCCGATCCCCCCTCGTTCATCAATGTCACGCCGATGCAGCCGCCGTGGGGCGTGTACTTGGCGGCGTTCGTCACGAGATTGACGATGACCTGCGTGATGCGCGTCGGATCTCCGGAGGCCGGAAGCGCCATGTCGGGCAGGGCGAGGTGCAAGGTGTGGCCGTAGTCCAGCACCATCGGACGGACCGACTCGACCGCCGTCGCCACCACCGCCTTGAGATCGAGCGCCTCCTCGCGAATCCGGATCTTGCCGGTCGTGATGCGACTGACATCGAGCAGATCGTCGACCAGTCTGGACAGGTGGCCGAGCTGGCGACCGATGATCTCCACATACCGCCGCTGGTCGCGGTTCGACGCAGTCGCCTTCAGGATCGCCACGGCATTGCCGATCGGCGCCAGCGGGTTGCGCAGCTCATGCGCCAGCATGGCGATGAATTCCTCGATGCGCTTGCCCTCCGTCTCTAGCTCGACGACGCGCCGGCCCTGGGTGACGTCCTGGGTGATCTGAACGTAGGCTCGCAACTCGCCGTTGCCATGCCGAATGGCGGTCAGGGTGACGTCGGCCCAGAACCGGGTTCCGTCGCGACGGACGCGCCAGCCCGACATCTTGATCGAGCCCTGCGCGGCGGCGGCATCGAGGTCATGGCCCGGCCGGCCGCTCGCCACGTCTTGTGCGGTGTAGAGGGCCTCGGCGCTCTGGCCGACGATCTCGTTGCTGTCGAAGCCGTGCACGCGCTCCGCGCCCGCGTTCCAGCCGATGAAGATGCCGCTCGGCGACAGCATGACGATGGCGTGATCGGTCACGCCGTCGACCAGCAGGCGAAGGCTTTGTTCGCTCTCTCGCAGCGACTGCTCATGTCGCCGGCGTTCGGTCAGATCCCTGGTGATCTCCGAATAGCCCCGCAGCGTGCCCGTTCCGTCGTTGATCGCCGTGATGATGACGTTGGCCCAGAACACCGAGCCGTCTTTTCGGACCCGCCATCCTTCGTCTTCGAATCGGCCCGTCTCGGCAGCGACGCGAAGCTCGTAGTCGGGCCAACCGGAGCTGGCCGTCTCGGCTTCATAGAAACGCGAAAAGTGCTGGCCGATGATTTCGTCGGCGCTGTAGCCCTTGATCCGCTCGGCGCCCCGGTTCCAGCTGGCGACGGTGCCGTCGAGGTCGAGCCGGTAGACGGCGTAGTCCTCGACGCCGTCGATGAGGAGCCGCAGGTTTTCCTCGCTCTGGCGCAGCGCTTTTTCCTGCGCCTTCCGCTCGGAGAGATCGCGGGTGATCTTCGAAAAACCGATCAGCCGTCCTGCTGCATCGCGCAGCGCCGTGATCACCACATTCGCCCAGAACCGGCTGCCGTCCTTGCGAACCCGCCAGCCCTCGTCCTCGAAGCGCCCGAGCGCGGCCGCCTGTTCGAGCTCGAACGCAGGATGGCCGGACGCGAGAACGTCATCCGGATAGAACCTGGAAAAGTGCTGGCCGATGATTTCGTCCGCCGAGTAGAGCTTGATTCGCCTGGCGCCTTCGTTCCACGTCGCCACTCGCCCGTCGGGAGTCAGCATGAAGATGGCGTAGTCGCCGATGCCGTCGACCAGGCGACGAAAGGCCGCGTCGCCGCGCAGCGGAGCGTCGGTCTGGTCGTCGGCAACGGCTGGCCCGACGACCGCATTGGTCTTTCCCATGCCCCCAACATAGCAGATGGTCGGGGCAGCGACGTGCAATGGCGCCATCGAGGACGCGTCGGGGCGCCCGCGTCGTGGCGTTGTCGCGTCAGCGCGGCGCGTTCGTGCGCCGCGCGATCGTCGGTGACGAGCGGCTCGATCTGCTGAGGTGCCTGCACGGCGGCCGGCTCATCGAGCCGCATCAGGTAGTCGATGCCCGACAACGTCACCAGGATCGCCAGATGGCGGCAGCGGCGACGAGCAACGGCGCCACCAGCCTGCGGTGGCTGCTGGTCAGGATCAGGGCGGTGTTGGCGGTGCCGAGCACCACGTCGGTGGCGCGGCTTGCCGCCCGGGTTCTTCGACGCGGAATCGGTCGTGCGCCGGCCGCTGGTGCTGCTGAAGAACATCGGCCTCGGCGACCTGCGTCTCGGTCAGCCGGCGACCGAGCTGTCCGGCGGCGAGGCGTAGCGCATCAAGCTGGCCACCGAGCTGCAGCGTCCGCAGCGCGGCCAGTCACTCTACGTGCTCGACGAGCCGACGACCGGCCTGCATCCGGCAGACATCGACAAGCTGATGACGCAACTGCAGACGCTGGTCGATGCCGGAAACACCGTCATCGTCGTCGAGCACGAGCGCAGCGTGATCGCCGCTTGCGACTGGGTCGTCGACATCGGCCCTGGAGCCGGCAACGACGGTGGAAAGATCGTCGCCGCGGGTCCTCCGACGGAAGGCAAGACCTGCAAATGCGGCCCGATATAAACTCGCCGCTCTATTTCTTCGCAAATCGAAAATGACAACGTCCTATTCGCAAATAGTCAAACAGATCGAAACGCTGCAACGGCAGGCCGAAGCCGCGCGCACCAAAGAGGTCGCCGGCGTCATATCCAGAATTAGGGAGGCAATTGCCTTCTATCAATTGACGGCCCGCGATCTTGGCCTGGCCGCTGGCGCCGCTCACCCGGCAGCGACGAGGAAGCCGGCGCGCGCCGCCAAGTTCGCCGATGGCTCCGGCAATACCTGGGGAGGTCGGGGCCCGCGTCCGGCCTGGCTGAATGCGGCCCTGTCGGCCGGAAAATCACTGAGCGACTTCGCAGTCGGCGCCGCGCGCGCCGGTACGGCCAGGAAAGCCGCAGCGAAACGGAAGAAGTCGTCGGCGAAGGGTCGCAAAGTCGCAGCGAAATACCACGACGACAAAGGCAATACCTGGGCCGGACGCGGCTTGAAACCCAAGTGGTTCAAGGACGCTCTGGCTGCCGGCAAGACGCCGGAATCGATGCTGATCTAAACAGATCGGCGATTCAGATCGCGCCGTCGTCGCGCAGCGCGGCGATCGCTGCAGCGTCCATCCCCAGCTCGCGCAGGATGGCATCGGTGTGCTCGCCGAGCGCGGGAATCGAGCCCATCGCGCCGTCGCCGTCATCGGTTCCAGACGGAAGCAGTGCCGGCAACGGCCCCGCCGGTGAACCCACTTCGCGCCATCGCGCGCGCGCCGCCAATTGCGGATGGCGCCAGAGCTCGTCGAGCTCGTTGGCGCTGGCATTGGCGATCTGCGCGCTGTCGAGACGCGCGATGAGCTGCTCTGCGCTCAGGCTCGAAAAGGCATCGACGATGATGGCGCGAAGCTGCTCACGCGCGGCGCTTCGCGCGGCATTGCCGATGAAACGCGGGTCGGTTGCGAGCGCCGGCTGCTGCAGCACGTTCTCGCAGAAGACGACCCACTCGCGTTCGTTCTGCAGCCCGAGCAACACGGTCTTTCCGTCGCCGGCCGGGAACGGCCCGTAGGGATAGATGGTCGAGTGGCTGGCGCCGCTGCGCGGCGGCGGCGGCGCTCCGTCGAACGCGTAGTAGAGCGGATAGCTCATCCACTCGGCCAGCGCTTCGAGCATCGAGATCTCGATGCGTCGTCCCAGGCCGTCGCGACCGCGCTGCAGCAGGGCCGCGAGGATATTGCTGTACGCGTACATGCCGGCGGCGATGTCGGCGATCGACAGGCCCGCCTTGCTCTCGGCCTCGGGCGTGCCGGTGACCGAGAGAAAGCCTGCCTCACCCTGGATCATGAGGTCGTAGGCCTTCTTGTCGCGATAGGGGCCGGTGTCGCCGTAGCCGGAGATGTCGCAGACGATCAGGCCCGGCTTGGCGATGTGCAGCGCTTCGAACGACACCCCCAGCCGCGCCGCGGCTCCTGGCGCCAGGTTCTGCACGACGACATCGGCGTGCGTGAGGATCAGGGTCTTCAGCAGCAGCGCGGCGCGCGGATGCTTGAGATCGAGCGTCAGGCTCTCCTTGCCGCGATTGGTCCAGACGAAGTGCGAGGCGAGGCCACGCACGCGCTGGTCGTAGCCGCGTGCGAAGTCGCCGACACCGGGGCGCTCGATCTTGATGACGCGGGCGCCGAGATCGGCGAGCTGGCGCGTCGCGAACGGCGCCGCGATGGCGTGCTCGAGCGCGACGACGGTGAGGCCTTCGAGCGGTCGCATGGCTGCGCTCAGCGCAGGGTCGCGCTGGCCTCCATGGCCAGGCCGCCGTCGGGGTTCGTCGCCCAGAGGCGAATCGTTCGGCGGTCGGCTTCCGGCACACCGTGGAGATGGAACGGCCGGGGGGCGAAGAGCGGGCCGACTGCCTTGAACGCGAAGGTGGCCATGTCGGCTTCGGGAAGTTCGCGGCGCAGCAGATCGACGAGCAGCGTCGCGATGAGCGGGCCGTGCACGACCAGTCCGGGATAGCCTTCGACGGTCGCCACGTAGCCGAGGTCGTAGTGGATGCGGTGCGCATTGAAGGTGAGCGCGGAATAGCGGAACAACAGCACCGCATCGGCAACGAGCTCGCGCGACCAGCGCGGCTGCGTCGGCGCGACGCGAGAGATCGGCGCCGCGACTCCTGCGGACGGCGCGTCG
>DAIMIM010000144.1:0-7517 GCA_036722755.1 Caldimonas sp.
TTCTAGCGGCTGGGCATCGCTCGCATTAGTTAACATAATATACATTGTCGCGCTTCAGTCCGCGATCCCGACCCGAGCCCGGGAAGGCAGCTGCGAGTTGCAGCCGGCCCCGCATCACTCTCCGAACGTGCTGTCTTCGATGACGCTGGCGTCCACCTGCTCGTCGAACGTCGTCAGTCCGGCGGTCGGTTTTTCGGGGCGCGGCTTGTCGAGCGGACGACAGATCGTGCTTTGCAGCCGCGCCAGGCGATCGGAACGCTCGATCGCCGCGAAAACTGCCTCTGGCGAAGTCATCAGGGCAAACGGATTGCTGGTGACGGATATCGATTCCATGGACGGCTCCCTCGGCATTGCATTCGGTCCGACGCAATGTAGGGAACGACGCGGATTCGAAACAGCGGCGCCGGGCGATTTGTCGCGTAAGGCAGGCACCGACAACACTGTCAGCGCGAGGTCAGAAACGCATGAGAGGGCACAATGTTTTTCGTAGTTGCGACAGCGTCTTATCGATGCCTATTGAAGTAAAGCATTAGGTAGACGTGAGCACCGGCGGGATCCCGAAAAGGTGCTCGAAATTGCGGCTCGTCGCAGCCGCCACAGCCACGACGCTCAGTCCCTTCGATTCGGCGACCTGTTTGGCGACCCACGGGACGTAGGCCGGCATGTTGGTCTTGCCTCGATACGGTGCCGGCGCGAGGTAGGGGCTGTCGGTCTCGATCAGGCAGCGGTCGAGCGGAACGAACGCGGCGACCTGGCGCAGCGCTTCGGCGTTCTTGAACGTCACGATGCCGGAAAACGAGATGTAGAAGCCGAGATCGAGGGCGGCGCGCGCGAAATCGGCCGACTCGGTGAAGCAATGGAATACACCGCGGGCGCGGCGGGCGCCCTCCTCGCGCACCAGCCGCAGCGTGTCGTCTGCGGCACTGCGTGTATGGATGACAAGCGGCCGGTCGATCTGCAGCGCCGCCCGGATGTGAACGCGGAAGCGCTCGCGCTGCCACTCCATGTCTGCAATGTTGCGCTCGCCGAGGCGAAAGTAGTCGAGGCCCGTCTCGCCGATGGCCACGACCTTCGGCAGCGCGGCGCGCTCAAGAAGATCGGCGAGGCTCGGTTCTCGAGCGTCCTCGTTGTCCGGATGCACGCCGACGCTGCACCAGAGGTTGTCATTGCCGGTCGCGATCGCGTGGACGGCCGGAAATTCCTCGAGGGTCGTGCAGATGCACAGCGCCCGATCGACCTGCGCCTCGGCCATCGCCGCGAGAACGTCGGAGAGCTTGTCCGCAAGCTCCGGAAAGCTCAGATGGCAATGCGAATCGACAAACACGGGAGGCTTCCCGCGGACTCAGTAGGCGCCGGGCCGCTCCCAAGTCGGCTGAGCGCCCCCTCGGGGGGCAGCGAACGCAGTGAGCGTGGGGGCCGACATCTCAGATCGTCTGCGTCGGCTTGGAAGACGACAGCGACGTGCCGAGCGTTTCCTCGATGCGCGCGCGCAGTGCACGGCTCTTGTCGTCGTTCGGGAAGCGCACGCCAACGCCCTGCGTCCGGCCGCCTGAGGCATTGGCAGGCGTGATCCAGCCGACCTTGCCGGCGACCGGATAGCGCTGCGGATCGTCAGGCAACGAGAGCAGCAGGTAGATGTCTTCGCCGAGCTTGTAGTCGCGCGTCGTCGGCACGAAGATGCCGCCCTCCGTGAACATCGGCATGTAGGCGGCGTAGAGCGCGCCCTTCTCGCGGAACACGAGCTGGATCACGCTCGGCCGTGACGTGGCCGGCGCCGGAGCGGTCAGGCCTGGCGTGGCGGCGCGGGGAGCAGGGTCGCTCATCGGTGCGAGTGTATCGACTCGGTGCGCCGCTCACGCCCTGCGATGCGAGGCTTTTGCAACGCCCGGCGCCCCTGCTCGACCAGACTCTCGACGCTGAGCTCGGCGATCCACGGATGCTCGTCGTGCCTGGCGAAGCGAACCAGCTCGCGCGACCAGTGCGACAACGCGACCAGCTCCGCACCCGCGCCGATCGACGCGGCGGGAAAGTAGCGCGGCTGCGCGCCGATCGCGACGCAGGCGGCGTCGTGGCAGAGCTTTTGCAACGTGTCGACGACGCGTGGCAGCGCCCAGCCTCGCAGCGCCGACGCATCGCCCGCCGCGACCTTCGCGGGCAGGCTGCTCCACAGAGCCGCGTCGATACCGAGCTCCGCCATGTCGAGCGCCTCCTGCGGCTGGCCGGCGGCGGCGTCGAGCAGCGTCTCGGGCGCGGCGATGCCTTGCTCCAGAAGCCACGCCAGGGCATCGTTTCGCGGCGGGATCGGCAGGGCGATCGCCTGGCAGCGGCTGCGGATCGTCGGCAACAGGCTCGCAGGCGACGCGCTGCTGAGAAGGAAGCGGGCATTGCCGGCCGGCTCCTCGAGCGTCTTCAGGAATGCGTTCGCGGCGATGGCGTTCATCCGCTCCGCCGGATGCACGACCACAGCCTTGCCGCGGCCGCGCGCCGAGGTCGTCGAGGCGAACGCGACGACCGCCCGTATCTCCTCGACACGGATCTCCTTGCTCGGCTTTTTCTTGCTCGACTTTTCCTCTGCGCCCTCGTCGCCCTCGGCGGACCAGCCCAGGGATTCGCGCAGCGCCGCCGGGATCACCACGAGCAGGTCGGCATGGGTGCGCGCCTCCACGAGCCGGCAGCTCGCGCACGTCCCGCACGGACGCGCCTCGATCGGCATCGAGTCGTTTTCGCAAAGCCACGCCTGCGCGAGCAACAGCGCGAGCTCGAACTGGCCGACGCCGCTCGGGCCGTGCAGCAGCAAGGCGTGGGCGCGGCTCGTGTGCAGCACGTGGCGCAGCGGCGCCACCAGCCAAGGCAGCACAACGACGGCAGCGTCAGACATGGATGCGCTCGCGCAGCGCAGCGCTCACCTGCCGCGCGACCTCGCCGAGAGGGAGACCGGCGTCGATGCGCACGATGCGCGCCGGCGCCTGGTCCATGCGTGCCCGATAGCCGCTCGCGACACGCTCGAAGAACGCCAGGTCTTCGGCCTCGAAGCGATCGGCGGCACGTGCGTCGGCGCGGCGCCGGGCCGCGACGCGCGGATCGATGTCGAACCAGAGCGTGAGGTCGGGTTGCAGGCCGCCCTGCACCGCCGTTTCCAGCTGGGTCAGCAGCTCCAACGACTGGCCGCGTCCGTAGCCCTGGTACGCGAAGCTGGCATCGGTGAACCGGTCGCAGAGCACGACCTCGCCGCGCGCCAGCGCCGGCGCGATCACGCGCTCGATGTGGTCGCGGCGCGCCGCGAACAACAGCAATGTCTCGCTCACGCCGTCCATCGGCGCATGCAGAAGCAGGCTGCGAAGTTGCTCCGCCAGTGGGGTGCCGCCCGGCTCCCGCGTGCAGACGACCGGGCGATGCATGGCGCGCACCTGCGCGGCGGCCGGCTCGACGTGGGTCGACTTGCCGGCGCCGTCGATGCCCTCGAAGGTGACGAGCTGGCCGATCACGGCGAGCCGATCTTGCGTTGGTAGCGGTTCACCGCCCGATTGTGATCGGCGAGCGTCTCGCTGAACTCGCTGCTGCCATCGCCGCGGGCGACGAAATAGAGCGCACGCGTCGGCTCGGGCCGGACGGCGGCGAGCAGGGATGCGCGGCCGGGAATGGCAATCGGCGTCGGCGGCAGGCCGGCCCGCAGATAGGTGTTGTACGGGGAATCGGCCAGCAGGTCGCGCTTGCGCAGACTGCCGTCGAATGCGCTGCCGAGCCCGAAGATGATCGTCGGATCGGTCTGCAGCGGCATCCCGGCACGGAGGCGATTGACGAACACGCCGGCGACGCGGCCGCGGTCGGCGGGCGAGCCGGTCTCCTTCTCGACGATCGAGGCGAGCGTCAGTGCGTCGGCGGGCGACTTGAGAGGGCTGTCGGCCGCCCTCTCCTGCCAAGCCTCGGCAAGGCGCTTGTCCATGGCGCGGTAGGCGCGCTTGAGCACAGCCAGGTCGGTCGACCCCTTGCTGTACGCGTAGGTATCGGGATGAAAGCGGCCTTCCGGCGACACGCCGAGCGCGCCGAGCGCCTGCATGATGTCGGCATCGCTCATCGCCGCCGTCGTCGGCCTCAGGGCCTCCGCCCCGCCGAGCTCGGCGCGGATCTGCCGGAAGGTCCAGCCCTCGTTGAAACGAACGACGGCAAGCGTCTCGTCGCCGCGCACCATCTTCTCGAGCAAGAGGATCGGCGTGGTACCGCGCGGCGCCTCGTAGCTTCCGGCACGGATCTTTCGCGCCAGCCCCGACCAGCGAAACCATTCGTAGAGCGCGGTAGGCGATGTGGCGACGCCTGCGCCGACCCAGGCCTGGGCGATTTGCCGCGGCGAATCGCCGGCCTGGATCGAGAGCTCGACCGGATCGGCCAGCAGCGGCAGGGGCCGATGCAACCACCACCACGCGCCTGCCGCTGCGGCGACCGCGCCAAAGATCGCCAGCGCGAGAACGATTCGCCAGAGCCTCATCGCCTCCCGATGACCCCGCACACGCTATTCCTCGAGACGATGCGGACCATGGCGGCTGATGATAATGGCGCATGGATTCATCACTTTCGCTGCAAGGCGTTTGCAACGTTTCCGGGTGGGGCGTCATCCGGGCCCAGGGCGCCGACGCGGCCAGCTTCCTGCAGGGGCAGCTCACCAACGACGTCCTCGCGCTGAACGCAAGCCACGCACGCTTCGCCGGCTTCTGCTCGGCGAAGGGTCGCCTGCAGGCGAGCTTCGTGGTCTGGAGCGAAGACGCCGACAGCTTCCTGCTCGCCTGCTCCTCCAGCCTTCTTGCGCCGACCCTGAAACGGCTGTCGATGTTCGTGATGCGCGCGCAATGCCGGCTGAGCGATGCGAGCGGCGAGATCGTCTTGCGCGGCGCGACCGGCCTGACGGCCGAGGCGTGGATCGCCGACGCGGACGTGTGGGCGCGACGCGATCGCAACGGCGCGACGGCGATTCGCCTGCCCGATGCGGCGGGCCTTCGCCGCGCTCTGCTGGTCGCACCTGCGGCCGTCGCCGATGTCGCGATGCCGGCGGCCGGTCTGTCGATCGAGGCGTGGCGCTGGCTCGACGTGCAGAGCGGCATCGTCACGATCGAAGCGGCGACAGTCGATCGCTTCGTGCCGCAGATGGTCAACTACGAGATCGTCGGCGGCGTCGACTTCCAGAAGGGCTGCTATCCGGGCCAGGAAGTCGTGGCGCGCAGCCAGTACCGCGGCACGACCAAGCGACGCACCCTGCTTTTCGACAGCGACGAGGTCGCGTCCGCCGGCCAGGACGTGTACGCGAGCGCGGTCGCCGGCGAGCCGGTCGGCACGGTTGCCAGCGCCGCCGCGCGGCCCGGGCAAGCCGGCGGCAGCGCGCTCGTCGAACTGCGCCTCGCGGCGCTCGACGGCAGCCTGCACCTCGGCGCGATCGAAGGCCCGGTGCTGCGCCGCGCCGAGCTTCCCTACGCCGTTGCGCTCGACGCCGAGCCGATCACCTGAGTCCTGCACGCGTCGCATCGCAAGCGACAGCACGCATCGCGGCCCGAGCTTTTCACGATGCTTGAACTGTTCATCTATTACCGGATTCGCCCGGGCATGTCGGGCTCTGCGCTGGCGGCGGTCGCTTCGATGCAGGACGAACTTCGCGCCGCGCACCCCGGGCTGGAGGCGCGCCTGCTGCGACGCACCGACGCTGTCTCGGGGCGCGAGACGTGGATGGAGACCTATGCGGCCCGCGCCGCGGGCGGAGCCGGCGTCGATGCCGCGAGCCGCGCCGCGATTGCGTCGCGTTCGGCAGCGCTCGCCGATTTCATCGACGGACCGCGCCGCACCGAACCATTCGAGGTCGTCGAGCTCCCGTAACGCTCAGAGCGCACGGATCATCTCGACGTGGTCGATGCCCGCCTCATCGAAGACCGGGCCGCGACGCACGAAGCCGGCGCGCTCATAGAACGGCGTGGCCGAGGTCTGCGCATGAAGCATGGCTTCTCGATCGCCGCGGGCGCGTGCTGCGTCGAGCAGCGCATCGAGCACGGCCCGGCCAACGCCCTGTTGGCGTGACCCGGCGACGACCGCCATGCGGCCGATCTTGGCGACACCGGGGACGTGCTCGAGCATGCGCCCGGTGGCCAGCGCGCGGCCGAGCCGATTGAATGCAACGGCGTGGACGGCGTCGTCGTCACCGTCGCCCCACTCCATCTCGGCCGGAATCTTCTGCTCGTCGATGAAGACGGCGCTGCGGATCTCGCTCGCGTTCCTGCCGAGCTCGGACCATCGGCCGACGCGCACGTCGACCATCGGCTGCCCCGATTCGAAGCGATCGAAGATGTCGCGCAACGCCTGCGGTACCGGCTTCGACGCGCTGGCGTCAGCATGCGCGAAGACGTAGGTCAGCGTTCCAGAAACCAGAAGATGCTCCTGGCGGAACACGCCGCCGACGAACGCGATCGAGGAGGTGCCGATGCGTCCGCAGCGCAGGCCGACGTCGAGCACATCGTCGTAGCGTGCCGAGGCGAGGTATTCGAGCTCGGCCTTGCGCACGAACAGGTCGCCGTCGAAGGCGTGCATCGTCTCCGCGTAGGGGATGGCCAGGGCGCGCCAGTAGCCCGCCATCGCGGTATCGAGGTAGGTGAGGTAGTGGGCGTTGAAGACGATCTTCTGGGCGTCGATCTCGGCCCAGCGCACGCGCAATCGCTCGAAGAATCGAAAGTCTTGTCGGTGCATGGAGGGCTGGAAAAGGCGGCTGCGAGTGTGCCAGACTGGAACACATGGCACTGATCAACTACATCACCCAGGTTCAGATCGACTTCGGCGCGCTGCAGCTTCTGGCGCAGGAATGCGCACGCTCCGGAATCGGCAAGCCGCTTGTCGTCAGCGATGCCGGCGTCCGCGCGGCCGGCCTGCTCGATCGCGCGCTCGCCGTGCTCGGCGGCATGCCGCACGCCGTCTTCGATGCGACGCCGTCCAACCCGAACGAAGCGGCGGTGCGGATCGCGGCGAAGGTCTACCTCGAGAACGGGTGCGACGGGCTGGTCGCCGTCGGCGGCGGCTCGAGCATCGATCTCGCCAAAGGTGTCGCCATTGCCGCGACGCACCCCGGTTCCCTCAAGACCTACGCCACCATCGAAGGCGGCAGCGCGAAGATCACCGAGCGGGTCGCGCCACTCATCGCCGTGCCGACCACCGCGGGCACGGGCAGCGAAGTCGCGCGCGGCGCGATCGTCATCGTCGACGACGGCAGGAAGCTCGGCTTTCACAGCTGGCATCTCGTGCCCAAGACCGCCCTGCTCGACCCCGAGCTCACGCTCGGCCTGCCGCCCTTCCTGACGGCCGCCACCGGGATGGACGCGATCGCCCATTGCATGGAAACGTTCATGGCGCCTGCCATCAACCCGCCTGCCGACGGCATCGGACTCGACGGCCTCGAGCGCGCCTGGCATCACATCGAGCGCGCCACCAACGATGGCGGCGATCGCGAGGCGCGCTGGAACATGATGAGCGCGAGCATGCAGGGCGCGATGGCG
>DAIMIM010000145.1:0-7474 GCA_036722755.1 Caldimonas sp.
CTGGGTCGATATGCGCCCATCGCCGGCGGACCGGTTTCGAACTGCTTTCGGGCGATTGAGCTGTGCGTCAGAACTCCTTCCGACGTGCCGTTGCTTCTAGTCACTTGCGCTCAGTCGCGGTCATTGAACATTCATTGCGGTGACTCGACCTCGTCATCGACGGGTCGGATGATGCGGGTCCATGCATGGCGAACCTTCGTTCCTGCGCGCGTGGATGAAGAGCGCTGCGACGTTGCCGGACGAGGGCGGCGTAGCACGATCGGGTCAAGGTGATGACGGCGCACTGCGCTTTCGCAGCGTCTGGATCTCCGACATCCACCTAGGCACGCCGGGTTGCCAGGCACTGGCCCTGCTCGACTTCCTGCGCGTCGTCGAATGCGACACGCTCTTTCTCATCGGCGACATCGTCGACGGCTGGCAGCTGCGCCGCTCTTGGTACTGGCCGCAGGCCCACAACGACGTCGTCCAGAAGCTGCTGCGCAAGGCCAGGAAGGGCACGCGTGTCGTTTTCGTTCCCGGCAACCACGACGAATTCGCGCGCCGCTACGTCGGCCATGAATTCGGCGGCATCGAGGTCGCCGAGGAATGGATGCACCTCACCGCCGATGGCCAACGCCTCTGGGTGACGCACGGCGACCTCTTCGACGGCGTCATCCAGTGCGCCAAGTGGCTGGCCTACGTCGGCGACCGGCTCTACGGGTTCACGCTGCGGCTCAACCGCTACGTCAATTCGCTGCGCGCCCGGCTCGGGTTGCCGTACTGGTCGCTCTCGCGCTACCTGAAGCACAAGGTCAAGCGTGCCGTAAGCTACGTCGGCGACTTCGAGTCGGCGCTGGCGCGCGAGGCGAAGCGGCGCGGTGCCGACGGCGTCGTTTGCGGCCACATCCATCACGCCGAGTTGCGCGAGATCGACGGCATCGTCTACGCGAACGACGGCGACTGGGTCGAGAGCCTGACGGCGCTTGTGGAGCACGCCGACGGCCGGCTCGAGATCGTCGATTGGGGCCGGTCGACGGCGCTCGCGTCGCGGCACGTGGCGGAGCGCGTCGCCGCGGCGGGTACGCGCGAACCGGTCCCGGCATGAAGATCGTCATCGTCACTGACGCATGGACGCCGCAGGTGAACGGCGTCGTCACGACGCTCGTCGACCTGCGCGAACGGCTCGGTCTGGCCGGACACGAGGTCGTCGTCGTTGAACCCTCCGGGTTTCGCACCGTGCGTTGCCCGGGCTACGCGGAGATCACGCTCGCCTGGCGCCCAGGCGCGGAAATGGCGCGCCGCCTGGACGGCGCCAGGGCCGACGCCATCCACATCGCGACGGAAGGCCCGCTGGGCCTGGCGGCGCGGGCTTGTTGCCAGCGTCGGCGCTGGCCGTTCACGACCGCGTTTCACTCGCGCTTTCCTGACTTCCTCGCTGCCGCGTTCGGCGTTCCGGCGACCTGGGGCTATGCCATGCTGCGACGTTTTCACGCGCCGTCGTCCGGCGTGCTGGTCCCCTCGGCGGGCACGCTCGAGATCCTTCAGCGACACGGGTTTCGACGCGTGCGGAGCTGGTCGCACGGCATCGACCTTGCGCTGTTCCAGCCTCGCGCGGCGGCGTCGCTGGGGCTGCCGCGGCCGGTCTTCCTGTTCGTCGGACGCGTCTCGCCCGAGAAGAACCTCGAGGCCTTCCTGAAGCTCGATCTTCCGGGCACGAAGGTCGTCTGCGGGGCCGGCCCACTGCTCGCCAGGCTGCGGCGCGCTTACCCCGACGTTCGCTGGATGGGCTCCGTGCCACGCCACCAGCTGGTCGACTTCTATGCTGCCGCTGACTCGTTCGTCTATCCGAGCCGCACCGATACCTTCGGGCTCGTCATGCTGGAGGCGATGGCATGCGGCACGCCGGTCGCGGCCTTCCCCGTCGCCGGTCCGCTCGACGTGGTCGGGTCGTCGGACGGCGGCGTCCTGGACACCGACCTGCGCCGCGCCGCGCTCGCATCGCTCGACGTGCCGCGCGAGCGTGCGCGCGCACGCGCCCTCGAGTTCGACCGCGACCGCGTCGCGCGCCAGTTCGTCTCGTACCTCGCGCCGATCGACGCCGATGACGCATTGGCACCGATGACGGCGATGCGTCGCGTCGCCTGAGGCGCGCTCTACGCGTCGACGGTGAGGGCCATGGCACGCAGCCGTTGCTGCACGTTGCGAGCGACGAAGATGTCGAGGTAGGCAGTCACCGCGGCATCGCGAGCCAATGCCTCGCGCTCTTCCGCGCAGATCTGCGCGAGCTCCGCTTCAGACAGTGGAGCCCGACCCGCCAGCAGCGAGGAGACGAGATCGGTGGGCGCTTGAGAGTCGCGGACCGCAGTCATGGTGTTCCCTCTTGATTCGGTGTCGAGCATAGGGGAGCGTCTGGCGCTGAGAGTTGCTCTATCGCAAACCCCGTGTGGCTCGCCTGAATGGTCGCCGGCAGCAGATGCGGCGCCGACGCAGACGGCGATCCGGCCTCGGCACCGCCTGATCGACGGCCGCAACCCGCTTCCGAGCCACTCCCACGGAAGCCATGTTCGCAGCGGGAAGCGATCAAGTCGTGAATGCAGGCCGGCTGAAGCCGTTGGACCGTCGCCCACACTTTCGGACGACGCATCGCGGCGACACGAGCGAATGCGGCGAGCTCCGCCTTGAAGAACTCCGAGGTCTCGGCGCTCACAGTTGCCGACGACGCTGCCTTGTCTGTCATCGCGCCATCCTGTCGTGTGCTCGTGACACTGCCGCGTCACGCCTCACGGCGTGCTCGGGTTTGTCTCGACGCTGGCGATAGCGACCGAACGATGGCCCTGCACTCAACGTGGCAAGACCAGTTTCTTGGGCCTGACACGCGGGCCTGCAAGGATGTGCGCGTGACACCTGCCGAAAGCACGACATGAACGACATGCAAGACCTGGCGAATCGGATGTTGCGACTGACCGCCGAATCATGGAGCGCTGTCGCGTCGTCCGGGCGACCGAATGAATGCCCGCAAGCCAGGACGAGAGAGTCGTCCCGCGTGTATCGCTTCAAGATGGTTGCTCGTGAACGTGAACGGCGATCGGTCTTGCCGCGCGAGGATCTTCGCGAGTCGCCCTGAGCAGGCAGCGGGCAAGCGGCTGGCGCTAGACACTCACGAACGGACGCTCCCGCATCCACTTCGTCACGACCCATTTCTCGCCGCGATCCACGGGCCGGCTCGCGTGGACCGAATCGTGGTCGGGCTCCCCTCTCGCATCGCAGTCCGCGAACAGCACCGCGTGGCCTCGCTGCGGCGTCACCGACCAGCCGACCGCGGGGAAGTCGGTCTCGCCGCCGGCGGGCACGTCGTTGAGATAGGCGACCATGGTCGCGACCCGCTGGCCGCTTCGGCCGATCGACGCGAGATTGGCGGTGTTCGTCGGCGCGAGGAAATCGAAGTGCGGCGCGCTGCCGGCGCCGGTCGGGTAGTGGAGCACCTGCAGGCCCTCGCCGTGGGCGATGGGCATCTGCATGATCTCGGCGAAGCGCTCGTCGATGCGGGCGATGAACGCGTCTTCGCGCAGTCGGAAGAACATGCCCTCGCTATTGCGCTGTCCGCTCACGATGTCGCGACCTGTCGTCGGGTCGACCAGCGTCGACGGCCTGAGCCGGCCGCGCGCTCGCTCGATCAACTCGGCGCACTCGGCGTCGTCGAGCACGCCGGAGAGCACCGTGAGCGCCGGTCGCGCCGCGCGCGCCAGCACGAGCACGCGGGTGCCCTCGATGCGATCGACAGGAGCCGGCGATCCGTCGTCGCGGTTGCGCGCGAAGGCATCGACGATGCGGTGCGCGGCCTCGTCGTCGATGTCGAGATCGCGCATCGCCTGGACGAGCTCCTCCGGCCGCTCGCCCTGGGCGAGGTGCCGGGCGACCCACTCGCCCAGTGCGGGCGCGAACCGGATATCGGCCGTCATGTCCCTTCGAGGTCGACCGCGATCCAGCCGTTGTCGGTGCGCACGAACGCTTCCTGCAGCTCGGCCTTGCCGGCGCCGCGCACGACCCCGGCCACCACCGGGAAGACCTTCTGCGCCTCGGCGTCGATGGTCCAGGGCGCCGCGTCGACCTGGTAGGTGTAGGTGACGACCGCGCGCTCGGGCGTGCCATCCTGCGACGGCTTCAGCTCCAGGCCGACGACGCGGTCGAGCGAGAGCCTAGCGGCGCAGAAATCGGCCTTCGCGGCGTCGCGCGACGATGCGGAGGGCACGCGCGCGACGTAGTACTTGCTGCCTTCCTCCGTCAGCGCAAAGCGCCGGACCTTCATGTGGTGCAGCGTGCCCTCGTCGTCGACGTCCACCTCGGCCACCGACGACGCCACCAGCCCCAGCCGCTCGAGCACCGGCATCTGCACCGCGTTGCGCGCGCCCACGTCGACCTCGTGCTGCGTCACGTCGATGGGCCAGACGTTCTTCGCGAGGCAGAGCTGGCCGCGCGCCGCGAGATAGGTCTTCATCGGCTCGGAGAACGAGGCGGCGTCGACACGGTCGCGCGGCGCGCATCCGGCGGCTGTGGCGATGACGAGGGCGACGGCGGGGAGCGAGAGAACGTTCATGGCGGGAGCGCTGCGGGCGCCGGTCATTGCGCGCACGGCCCGGCGGCGGGCGGCACGGCCGGCGGCTGGTAGCCGTCGGTCAGGGTGTTGAGAAAGCAGAGCAGGTCGACAATGTTCTGCTCCGACATCGGCGACGGGCTGTGCGCCGCACGGCCGTCGAGCGGCAGCTGGGTGTCGATGTTGGCGACGAAGGCGGCCGGCAGGTCGTCGTACTTCCTGACCGTGCCGCCGACGTACTGCGTCGTCACGAGGCCGTAGGTCGCAAAGCCGGCGTCGGGCCGTGCCTTGGCCGTGCCCCCGACGGTCGGGTACCAGATCTCGGGCAGTGTGTCGCGGGTGTTGTAGAAGCGGACGACCTGCTCGAGCGAGTGCATCACGCCGTTGTGGAAGAAGCTCCTGCGCGTCGCCACGTTGCGCAGGGTTGGCGTCTTGACCATGCCGCAGAACGTGTCGCCAGCGGCCGCCGGATGGTCGGTGCGCAACGGACCGCACAGGCCGATGTCGGCATACGCCGGGTCGGCGTTGGCCGGGATCGCCGGATTGCGCGGCACGCCGACCGCTTCGTACGAGAAGTCGGTGAACAGCGCCGAGCTGCCGTTGAGCCCTGCGCCCTGGTAATGGCACGCGGCGCAATTGCCGGTGGCCGGATCGGCGAAGACACGCAGGCCGCGTGTCTCCGCCGGCGTCAAGGCGCCGCCGATCTTGTTGCCGGCATAGAGATCGAACTTGCTCGAGTAAGGATGAAAGCTCCGGTCTTCCATCTGATAGGCCTGCAGCGCGTTGCGCGCGGCGGCGAACGCCCCCTCGACGCTCGTGAAGACCGTGGCGCCGAACGCCTGGCGGAACAGGTCGGCGTAGGGCGCGGCCTGCAGCTGGGCGACGACGTCGGCAGCGCTGGCATTGGCCATCTCGTTGGCCGCGAGCAGCGGAATCTGCGCCTGCTCGGCGAGGCTGGCGGCGCGGCCGTCCCAGGTGAAGCCGCCGCCCGGACCGGGAACGCTGACGCCGTCCGGGTTGTCGAGCAGGTCGGCGTAGGCGGGCGTCGCATCCTTGTAGCGCAGTGACGGCACGGCGCGCGTCCCTGGCTGGTCGAGCCGCGTGCCGCCCATTTGCACCGCCAGCGCGTTGGGCGGCCCATACGCCGCGTTCGGGTCGTGGCAGCTCGCGCACGAGAGCTTGCCCGAGCCCGAGAGCGTCGCATCGGCGAACATCTTCTCGCCGACCTGCGCCGCGAGACTGAGCGTGCTCGGCGCGGCGGCGGTCGCCGCGGGTGCGCCGGTGGTCGAGCCGCCGCCGCACGCGCTCAGGACGAGCGCGGTGGCCGCAACGACGACGAGAGACGCGACCCCGCCGGCCGCTCGTGCCAGCTCCGGCACCGGACTACTTCAGCGACCAGACGTTGGTCTGCTTCGCATCCGGGCCGATCTGCGCCCCCGTCGTCACGTCGGCCGACTGTTTCTGCGTGTAGGTCGACGGTGCGACCCAGGCATGGTTGATCGGGCGCACCGAGTCGAAGTGCGTGTCGGCGCTGCCGGCGAACTCGGGCAGGTTCAGGATGTTGGCGGCGATGAAGTGCTCGGTGTATTTCGAGCGGTTCATGTACGAGCCCTCGACCGCGGGATCGGCGAGCTGGAACATGTCCTGGAAGGTGCGCACCAGCGAGAAGTGGCTGTAGGCGTCGTTGTCGACCACGGCCTTGGGTGCGTTGGCCTGATTGGTGAGGATCGCGAAGATGCTTTCGCCGTGGCCGCGGTTGCCCCTGGTGTAGTTGTTGATCGACGTGTCGGCAGAGAACGTGCCGTCGGCGTTCTGCTTCAGGGGCTGCGCGACGACGCTGTTCGAGACGTTCCAGCCGCAGCAGGAGTTGAATCCGGAGGTTGCGTTGCCTTCGTCGAACATCAGCACGATGGCGACGCGCTTCTGCGGGTTGGACCAGATCGGCGACGCCTCGATCTTCTTCACCAGCGCATCGACGTAGTTGTCGCCGCGCGTGATGATCGCGCCGCCGGTGGCGTTCGGCACGTTGTTGGCGACGCTGCTGCAGTCGCTCGCCGTCACCTTGGTGGCGCTGCCCGCCACCGTGCCTTGCACCGTGACGCCGTGCATATCGTCGCATTGGTCAGGCATGATGAAGTTCAGCGTACCGAAGTTTCCACTTGCCAGATCCGTACCAAACTGATCGAAGTTATAGCCGGCAGGAATGGCGTAGGCGGTACTGTTCTTGAGCGCAGCATCCCACTGACCGCCACCAAGGGTGCGGTTACTGTATTTCCATTCGGGCGCGCTGCGCACGTTCTGATACGCCATGCCGGGGTGGTGCTTGGTCTTGTACAGGCTCGCTGCCATGGGTAAGACGAGGCTCGCCGTGCCGATCGGCGTGGTATTTCCGCCCACTGTGCCTGGCGCGTAAATGTTGTCGGACGCCGTGACGGCCAGGTCAGCGACGCTGTCTGTGCGGAAGTCTTGTCCCGGATTCAGTGATTCACTGTAGGTCCGCCATGTCATGCCGGCAGCGGTGAGTGCATTGAACAGGTTGGGCTTGCCGACGATGTTGTGGTTGACCGCCGCGGCCTGGGTGCAGGTCGCCGCGAACGGCGAGCTCGCCAGGCCCGGCTGGGTCTTGTCGGGAACCGGCAGGTCCTGCACGGCGTTGGCGCCGGTGGCGTCGCAGTTCCACTGGCTGTCGTCGCTGATGCCGAAGTCGTCGGCGCCACCGAGCGCCGTGTAGTTCGGCTCGCTCGGGTTGCCGGTCGCGTAGTAGCTGCCGATCTGGTTGCCGGCGTTGAGCAAGGCGTTGATCTTCGGCGCGAACGGCGAGCCCTTGATCGACAGCGTCGCCTTGTTCTCGAGCATCACGACGAACACGTGGTCGTAGCGCGGGATGCCCTCGACGTTGAATGC
>DAIMIM010000146.1:0-7443 GCA_036722755.1 Caldimonas sp.
CGCCATGCGGCGACGAGCCG
Organism: Caldimonas sp.; assembly: GCA_036722755.1. Lineage (GTDB taxonomy): Bacteria > Pseudomonadota > Gammaproteobacteria > Burkholderiales > Burkholderiaceae_C > Schlegelella_A. The sequence goes on from DAIMIM010000146.1 coordinate 21, forward strand.
TAGGCATTGCCGTGCTTGAGCGCGTCGCCGGCGCGATCGACGCCCGGTCCCTTGCCGTACCACATGGCGAAGACGCCGTCTGCGGTGCGCTCGGGGTCGGACTCGACCCGCTGCGTGCCGAGCACGGCCGTCGCGCCGAGCTCCTCGTTGATGGCCGGCAGGAACTTCACGCCGGCCGCATCGAGCAGCGTCGCCGCCTTCCATGCCTGCTGGTCCACCATGCCGAGCGGCGAGCCCCGGTAGCCGCTGATGAAGCCCTGCGACTTCACGCCGCGGGTCGCGTCACGCGAGGCCTGCATCAACGGCAGGCGGATCAGCGCCTGCGTGCCGGTCAGGAAGACGACGCCGGCTTCGGCCGCGAGGTTGTCGGCGAGACGATAGTCGGGGCGGACGAGGGTGGCAGGCATGCCGCAATCTACGCGCGGCGGCGAAGAATGTGCTTCTTTCTTTGTCGCGAAATCAGGATAAGAGAGAATGAAACACCAAAATCTTCCGGCAAGATAGCATGAGCATTCTCGACAGCAAGGACCACGCGATCCTCGGTGCACTGCAGCGCGATTCGCGTCAGACGGTGCAGCAGCTCGCCGCCGCCGTCGGCCTCACCTCGACGCCATGCTGGAAGCGCGTCAAGGCGATGGAGGCGGCCGGTGTGATCCGCGGCTACGGCGCGGTGGTCGACCGCGAGAGCGTCGGCCTGGCGCTATGCGTCATCGCCGAGGTCAACCTGACGCAGCACAACGAGAACACGGTGCGCCAGTTCGAGCGCGCGGTCGCCGCGTGCCCGCAGATCGTCGCCTGCTACAGCACCACCGGCGGCGCCGACTACAGCATCAAGGTGCTGGTGCCCGACATCCGCAGCTACGAAAGCTTTCTGCACGAGACGGCGTTTCGCCTGCCCGGCGTGACGCACATCCGATCGAGCGTCGTGCTCAAGGAGATCAAGGCCGAGGCGGGCGTGCCCCTGATGACGAGCCCCGCCGCAGCCGGGCCTCGAGCGCCTCGATCCGGTCCAGCAGATCGAGCGCCAGCGCGACGCCGGACGCGTTGAGCTCGAGGTCGCGGGTGAGATGCACGGCCACGCGCGTGCGCTTCAGCGACGAGCCGGCGAAGCGCCAGTCGCCTTGCGACCCGCCGCTCGGCTGCAGCACGCCTTCGCTGACCCAGAGCGCGATGTGCGATTCGCTCGCGTTGCAGGCGCGGCAGAGCTCGATCGTCGTCAGCGTCAACTCGTCGTCGACGATGGTGCCGCGCAACGCGGCGCTTCTCGTGTCATCCATACATCAGCCTCCACGGGGCGGGCGCGGCACGAAATCGGCAAAGCTGCTCGCCATGGCCGCGTACGCGTCTCGGGCCTTCTCGGTGTCGGCGGCGGGCAGGACGATGGTGATCACCGCGTAGAGATCTCCCGGCGTCCCGGTCGTCTTGGCAGACGGCAGGCCGCGGCCCTTCAGGCGGAGCTTGCGGCCGGCTGCGGAGCCCTTCGGGACCGTCAGCTGCACGGTGCCTTCGGGCGTCGGCGCATTGACGCTCGCGCCCAATGCCGCTTCCCAGGGCGCGAGCGGCAGGTCGACATAGAGATCGACCCCGTCGAGGCGATAGCGCGGATGCGGCTTGAACTCGATCTCGAGGTAGAGGTCGCCGGCCGGCGCGCCACCCGTGCCGGGCGTGCCCTGGCCGGCCAGGCGCAGGTTCTGGCCGGCGCGGATGCCGCGCGGAATATGCACGTCGAGCCGGCGCTCTTCCAGCGTGACGCGTCCGTCGCCCGCTTCCTTCGGCGCGCGCAGCGAGATGCTGCGCTCGGCGCCGTGGAACGCGTCTTCGAGATCGACGAGCACCTTGGCGTGGTGATCCTCGCCCTGCATGCGGGCGCTGCGCCTCGTTCCGCCGCGCCCGCTGCGGGCGCCGAACAGCGACTCGAAGAAATCGCTGGAGTCGAAGCCCTCGCCGCCGAAGCCAGCGCCCGGGTGGGCGCGATCGGCGCCGCCGCGAAACTCGAAGCCGGCGTCCCAGTTCGGTGGCGGCTGGAAGTCCTGGCCGGCCTTGAAGCCTTTGCCGACCTGGTCGTAGGCGACGCGCTTCTCGGCGTCCTTGAGCACCTCGTTGGCTTCGTTGATGTCCTTGAAGCGCGCCTCGGCGTCGGGCAGCTTGCTGACGTCCGGGTGGTACTTGCGGGCAAGCTTGCGGTACGCCTTCTTGATGTCGTCCTGCGTCGCCGTGCGCGGCACGCCGAGAGTCTTGTAGTAGTCCTTGTATTGCATCGCGTGTCAGTGCGACGAGGCCGTGAGGGCCATGCCGCGCCCGGCAAGTGGGGACGCCCTGGGTCCGCCGCAAGCCGGCATCAGCGGCTCCGTCGATGCCTGCAAGGTGACGTGGCCGATCGCGAAACGCGCCTGCATGCGCTCGGCCGCGGCGCGAAAGAACGCGTCGTCGGGATGGCCGGCCGGCATGACGACGTGCGCCGTCAGCACCACCTCCGTGGTGCCGCTGGCCCAGACGTGCAGGTCGTGGACGCAGTCGACACCGGGCAGCGCCTCGAGCTCCGCGCGCACGGCGTCGAGATCGATCGAGCTCGGCACGCCGTCGAACATGAGATGCAGCGAGTCGCTGAAGAGCCGCCAGGTGCCGATCAGGATGACCGCGGCGATGGCCAGGCTGGCGACCGGATCGATCCAGAGCCAGCCCTGCCAGAGCGCAAGCGCCCCGGCGATGACGACACCGGCCGAGACGGCGGCATCGGCGGCCATGTGCTGGAAGGCGCCGCGCATGTTGATGTCGTCGTGGCGGCCGCCCATGAAGAGGAGTGCCGTGCCGAGGTTGACGACGATGCCGATCGCGGCGACCGCCATCACCACGATCGGCTGGGTCGCCTCGGGCGCGTGCAGGCGCCCGATCGCCGCCCACGTCAGCGAGCCCATCGCCACCAGCAGCAGCAGCGCGTTGGCGAAGGCGGCCAGGATCGACGCGCGCTTCCAGCCCCAGGTATGGCGCTCGTCGGGGGCGATCTGCACGGCGAACGCGCCGGCCCATGCGAGGATCAGGCCGAGCACGTCGCCGAGGTTGTGGCCGGCGTCGGCGAGCAGTGCGAGCGAATCGGCGCGCCAGCCGTAGAACGCCTCGATCGCGACGAAGGCGGTGTTGACGGCGATGCCGATGGCGAAGGCCCGGTCGTGCCGCGCCGGGCCGTGGGAATGGCCATGGTCGTGCGCGTGGTCGTGGTCGTGGTCGTGGCTGCCCATGGCGAGCGCCTCCCGGTTCAAGCGGCGAGCTGCGACCGCATGGCGTCGATCACGGCGCGGTAGCTCGTCGCTCCGAAGATCGCACTGCCGGCGACGAAGGTGTCGCACCCGGCATCGGCGACGGCCCGGATGTTCTCGACGTTGATGCCGCCGTCGACCTCGAGGCGGATGTCGCGGCCGCTCGCATCGATGCGCTTCCTGATCTGCTCGATCTTGCGCAGCGCCGAGTCAATGAACGCCTGGCCGCCGAAGCCCGGGTTGACGCTCATGACGAGCACGTGGTCGAGCTTGTCGATCTCCCAGTCGAGCACGTCGATCGATGCCCCCGGATTGAAGACCAGACCGGCCTGGCAGCCTTCGGCACGAATCAGCTGCAGCGTGCGATCGACGTGCCTGGTCGCTTCCGGATGAAAGCTGATCATGTCGGCTCCTGCCGCGGCGAAGGCCTGGGCCAGCGCGTCGACCGGCTCGACCATGAGGTGCACGTCGATCGGGACCTTGGTGCCATCGGCCTTGACGGCGTGCTTGCGCAAGGCGGCGCAGACCATCGGGCCCATGGTCAGGTTCGGCACGTAGTGGTTGTCCATCACATCGAAGTGGATCCAGTCGGCACCGGCTTCGATGACGGCGCGCACTTCCTCGCCCAGCCGCGCGAAATCGGCGGAGAGGATGCTGGGGGCGATGCGATACGTCGGCATGGCGGAAGGTCGCAAGGATTCTAGGTCTCGCCCCGCGCGCCCTGCGAGAATGGGGCGATGCCCAAACCCGAGTTCACGACGAGCGTGGTCGTCCGTCACCTGCCGGAACAATCGGACCGGGACGCGGGGCAGTACGCCTTCGCGTACACCATCACCATCAGGAACAGCGGCGACATGACCGGCCAGCTCATCGCGCGCCACTGGATCGTCACCGACGCCCACGGCCACGTCGACGAAGTGCGCGGCCTCGCCGTGGTCGGCCACCAGCCGGTGCTCAAGCCCGGCGAAAGCTTCGAATACACAAGCTGGACCCGCCTGGCGACGCCGAACGGCACCATGCGCGGCACGTTCTTCTGCATGAGCGAAGACGCGCATCCCTTCGAGGCCGCGATCGACGAGTTCGGGTTGACGCTCGCTTCGGCGCTGCACTAGCGTTTCATCGCCCATGGCGAAGTCCGGCGCGGCGTGGGACCACATTGCGCTGTTGAACGAAGCCCATCCCTGAACATGCGAACGCCGATGTGGACCTGGATCCTGCCGATCGTGTCGTTGCCGCTCGCCGGCGTCGCGCTGGCATGGCCGCCGGGAACGGCGCTGGCGGTCGTCTGCGCCGCCGCACTGATCGGCGCCGTGCTCGCCTCGGTGCACCACGCCGAGGTCGTGGCGCATCGCGTCGGCGAGCCCATGGGCACGCTGATCCTCGCCGTCTCGGTGACGGTGATCGAAGCTGCGCTGATCGTCTCGATGATGCTGGCCGGCGGACCGAACACCTCCACCTTGCCGCGCGACACGATCTTCTCGGCGATCATGATCATCTGCAACGGCGCGGTCGGCCTGTGCGTCATCGCCGGCAGCCTCAAGCACCACGAGCAGAGCTTTCGCCTCGAAGGCGCGACCTCCGCGTTCGCCGCGCTGATCGCGCTCGCCACGCTGTCGCTGGTCCTGCCCGTCTTCACGACGACGGTGCCCGGCCCGTACTTCTTCTCGCGCTCGCAGCTGGCCTTCGCGGCCGTCTCGTCGCTCGCGCTCTGGGCCGTCTTCGTCTTCGTGCAGACGGTGCGCCATCGCGACTACTTCCTGCCTGCCGAAGCCCCGGGCGACGAGTCTGCGCATGCCTCGCCGCCGTCGACGACGCAGGCCTGGACCAGCTTCGGCCTGCTCGTGGTCTCACTGGTCGCGGTGATCGCGTTGGCCAAGACGCTCTCGCCCACCATCGAGCGCGCGGTCGTCGACGCCGGCTTGCCGCCCTCCGTGATCGGCATCGTCATCGCCCTGCTGGTGCTCCTGCCCGAGACCTGGGCCGCCTATCGCGCCGCCCGTGCCGACCGGCTGCAGACCAGCCTGAACCTCGCGCTCGGCTCGGCGCTGGCCAGCATCGGCCTGACGATCCCGGTCGTGGCGATCCTCTCGGTCGCGCTCGATCTGCCGTTGACGCTCGGCCTCTCGCCGAAAGACCTGGTGCTGCTCGTGCTCACCTTCGCGGTCGGCTCGCTGACCCTCGGCACGGGGCGGACCAACCTGCTGCAGGGCGCCGTGCACTTGCTGATCTTCGCCGCGTTCCTGTTTCTCGCGATCGTTCCCTGAGTCCCGGGCGCTAGTCGCCGTCGCGGCGCTCGCCGCCACGGCGGCCGGCGAACATGGTCCACCAGACGATGAAGAGAAGCAGCGCCAGGGCGCCCAGAGCTTCCAGCAGAATGACCCACATGACGATCGCCTTCCACGGCGCACGGGACGCGGCGAAGGCCATTCTAGGAACGCTTGTCGCCGCGCTCGGCGCCTGCTCGAGCACGATGCTGCCGACGCCACCGGCCGGCACCGGCGCAGACGCGGCGACGCGACCGCTGGCCGCTGCGCCCGCGGCCAGCGCAGCAAGCTCGGCGGGGCCGGCCGCGACGATGCTGCGGCCGCACGCGCGCTGGGTCGCGGCGGCCTGGTCCGATCTGCCCGCCTGGGCCGCCGACCACACCAGCGAGGCCCTGACCGCCCTGCTGCGCAGTTGCGAACGACCGGCGCCGGCCTGGGAGGCAACCTGCGGCGATCTGCGACGCGACGCCGTGCCGCTGCTTGCCGACGACGCTGCGGCTCGGGCCTGGCTGCAGGCGCATCTGCGGCCCTGGCGCGTCGAATCCCTGGACGGCGAGGCGAGTGGTCTCGCCACCGGCTACTTCGAGCCGATGGTCGAGGCATCGCGCAGCTCGCGGCCCGGCTTTCGCATCGCCCTGCATGCGCCACCGGCCGATCTGGCGACGCGCAAGCCCTACTGGACACGACATCAACTCGAGACGCTGCCGGCCGCACGCAAATCGCTCGCCGGCAGCGAGATCGCCTGGCTGCACGATCCGCTCGATGCCCTGCTTCTGCAGGTCCAGGGCTCCGGCCGCCTCGTCTTCGTCGATCAGCGGAACCAGGCGCGCACGCTGGTGCGGGTGGCGTACGCGGCGCACAACGACCAGCCGTACAAATCGGTCGGCCGCTGGCTGGTCGAGCAGGGCGAGCTGAAGCTCGAGCAGGCGTCGTGGCCGGCGATCCGCGCCTGGGCCCGGCAGAATCCGACGCGCATCGACGACATGGTCCGGAGCAACCCGCGCGTCGTCTTCTTTCGCGAAGAACCGCTGCCCGATCCGGCGATCGGACCGAAAGGCGCGCAGGGCGTGCCGCTTTCGCCCGGGCGCTCGATCGCCGTCGATCCGCAGAGCGTGCCGTACGGCACGGCCGTATGGCTCGACACGAGCGAACCGCTCTCACCGGTGCCGCTGCGCCGTCTCGTCGTCGCGCAGGACACCGGCAGCGCCATCGCCGGCGCCGTTCGCGCCGACTATTTCTGGGGCTGGGGCGACGCCGCCGAGGCCCAGGCCGGGCGCATGAAGCAGGCGTTGCGGATGTGGGCGCTCTGGCCGCGCTGACGACGCGGACAGCGCCGGTCGCCTACGATGGCCGGGTCCTTGCGTCCGGGCCGCCTGCCGGCACGTAGAGAGCGAAAGAATTGCCGCGCGCCTGCGACCAAGCCAGGCAACCGATCCACTCCGGAGATCCCGACATGACCCGCCGTCCATTCCTCGCTGCCCTGTCCGTACTCGGTTTCGCGCCCAGGCTCGCCGGCGCCCAAGGCCCGACGCCGAAGATCGACAAGCTGACGCTGCCCGACGCCGAATGGAAGAAGCGCCTGGCGCCGGCGTCGTACGACGTGCTGCGTCACGAAGGCACCGAGCGGCCCGGCTCGAGCCCGCTCAACGAAGAACATCACAAGGGCGTTTTTCATTGCATCGCCTGCGACCTTCCGCTCTTCAAGTCGGAGACGAAGTTCGAGAGCGGCACCGGCTGGCCGAGCTTTTTCACGTACCTGCCCGGCGCTCTGGCCATGAAATCGGACTACCTGATGATCGTGCCGCGCACCGAGTACCACTGCGCGCGCTGTGACGGCCACCAGGGCCACGTCTTCGACGACGGCCCGGCGCCGACCGGCAAGCGCTACTGCAACAACGGGGTGGC
>DAIMIM010000147.1:0-7432 GCA_036722755.1 Caldimonas sp.
CGTTCGAGTACAGCGACGACGCGGTCAAGCTCATCGTCAGGCGCTGCAACAACGCCGAATCGGGCGGCCGCATCATCGACTCGATCCTGACCAATACGGTGCTGCCGAAGGTCTCGATCGAATACCTGACGCGCACGTCCGAAGGCGGCGAGCTCAAGGCCGTGCGCCTCGGCGTCGCGGAAGACGACTTCACGTACGCATTCGAATAAAGCGAATCCAAGGGAGGCAAGGTCATGGCGATTCCAGGACTCGGCGCAGCGGATGCGCTCGTCTCGATCAAGACCAGCGACGGCAAGTTCCTGGTCCTGAGCATGAGCGGCCACGACCATCTCGGACACATGTTCGAGTACGTCGTCGAACTTGCCGGCGAGCTCAACATGCTGGGCAGCCCGAAGGACGTGGACTTGCAGGGGCTGCTCGGCACGCGCGCCACCGTCACCCTGAACGTGTCCGACGACGCACGGTACTTCGACGGCTACGTCACGCGCATGGCGCGCGGCCAGAAACGCGGCCGCTACATCACCTATTCGATGACGCTGCAGCCCTGGCTCTGGTTCTGCACGCAGACCAAGAACAGCCGCGTGTTCCAGGACAAGAGCGTGAAGGACATCGTCACCGAGGTGTTGAAGGACTACGCCACCGATTCCGACTGGCGGCTCGAATCCGAATCGGTGTACCCGAAGCTCGACTATTGCGTCCAGCACAACGAGACCGATTTCAATTTCGTCTCGCGGCTGCTACAGGAAGTCGGCATCTACTATTTTTTCGAGCACGACGAGGGCAAGCACACGATGGTGCTGATCGACTCGATGGCTCTGCACAAGAGCCGCGACGACGACTCCGCCATCAGTTGGAACACGACCATGCAGAGCGCGCCGACGGTCATCGACTGGCATGTGCAGGAAGAAGCGCGCACCGCGAAAACGACGCTGACGGCGTACGACTATCTGGCGCCGACCACGGAGATCAAGGGCACGGACAAGGCCGACAAGCCACCGCAGGAGCTTGGGTCGATGGAGTGGTACGAGCATCCCGCGCTGGTGGTGCAGAACAGCGCCAAGCCCGATGCCCAGCCGGCGGCGGACGCGGTGTCGCAGCGCGCCACGGTCCGTATGGAGGAGCTGCTGGCGCTGGAGTCCACGGTCGGCGGCACCACCAACGCACGCGACCTCGGCACCGGCATGAAGTTCGACGTCGACAACTCGCCCACCGACGCCGACAACCAGACCTACCTCCTGGTGAATGCGATCTATCGCGTCGACTTCGCCGACCACGAGGCCATCGACGATCTGCGAACGAGCCGGCGTCACGAGGGTTTCCGCTGCGATTTCACCGCCATGAGCGTGAAGGCCTCGAGCTTTCGTTCGCCGCGTTCGACGCCCAAGCCGGTGATCGCCGGCCCGCAGACGGCCACCGTCGTCGGCGCGTCGGGCAACGAGATCGAGACCGACAAGCACGGTCGCATCAAGATCAAGTTCCACTGGGATCGCGACGAGAAGAAGGACGAGAACAGCTCGTGCTGGGTGCGCGTCGCGCAGCCCTGGGCCGGCAAGGGCTTCGGCGCGTTCTCGTTGCCGCGCGTCGGCCATGAAGTCGTCGTCCAGTTCATGGACGGCGACCCCGACCGGCCGCTGGTGACGGGCTCGGTCTATACCAACGACAACATGGTGGCGTGGACGCTGCCCGACCACTCGACGTTCAGCGGCATCAAGACGCAGAGCAGCAAGGAGGGAACGGCCGAACTCGCCAACGAGCTCCGCTTCGAGGACAAGAAGGACAGCGAGTACATCTGGTTCAACGCCCAGAAGGACTTCTATCGCATCGTCGAGAACGACGCGTTCGACCACATCGGCAACAACGAGACCGTCAAGGTGGTGCTGACGCGCAAGGAGGTGATCGGCGAGAACTGGTTCATGGACATCACCAAGGACGTGATGCACAACATGGGCAAGGACCTGCACGTCAACGTCGCGGGCGACATCTTCTACACCGGCGGCGCGACCTTCCAGCTCAAGCTCGAGAAGGATTTCGACACCAAGGTCGGCGGCGACCTGGGCCTCGACGTCGGCGGCAAGACGCAGCTGAAGACGCAGGCCGACATCGCCGTCGAATCCAGCACCGGCAAGATCACGTTCAAGGCCGGCGCCAGCATCGTGCTCGAAGCCACTGCCGGAATCACGCTGAAGGTCGGCGGATCGCTCGTCAACATCGGGCCGGCCGGGGTCGATATCGTTGGCACCATGGTCAAGGTGAACTCGGGCGGCGGCGGCGGCTCGGCTGCGTCCGCAAGCCCCACCGCGCCGACCGACGCGAAGAAGGAAGACTCGACCACGGACGCCAAGAAAGACGACTACGAAAAGCTCTTCAAGGATCCGACGGCCGACGATGCGCAGTCGTCTTGACGCGCGAGAGCCTGTCGATCGTCGATGAGCACCGCGTATTCACCGGCCCAGTTGCGCGCTTCGCTCTGGGCGAAGCAGGGCGCTCGTGTCCATGCGGTGATCGATGGTCTCATCGTTCCCGACATCGCCGCGAAGCTGAAGACCGCCGACGTCGCCGGTTGGGACAGCCTGCAGCGCGGCGCCCTGAGCGCGGAGACGGCGCGGAAGGCGGCTTGTCTCGTCGAGCTCAAGGCCACATCACCATTCACCGACTGGCTTCTCGACGAGGCGACGCCGGCCTTCCCCGGCTGGGGCGTGTTGACCATCTCGGATCGCGCGTTGCTGCCGATGCGCGAGCACTGCCGCTCGATCGGCGAAGTCGTCACACCCGATGGCGTGCGGCGCGCCTGGCGCTGGTACGACCCGGACGTGCTGCGAACCACCCTGCCGATCCTGCTTGCAGGCCAGCTCGACGAGTTCTTCGGCGTCGGCCAGACGATCGTCTTGCCAGAACCGGGCGGATGGACTTGGCTGGCGATGGAGCAAGGCGTGCTCACGACCGACACACGGGCCCTGATGGCGGCGGCGCGATGAGGAACGCAGCTGCGGCGAAGCGTCTGCAAAGTCGTCCGGCGACGCCGGCGCCCCGCCGATGCTGAGGCTCAGCCGTGAGCAGTTCGAGCTGCTCGAGCAGCTCGTGCTCAAGCGCCACGCCGCGAGCATCAGTGTCGTGCTGGCCGAAGCGTGGCCCGAGCTCACCGAGCGATTCCAGGCGCGTTGGCCGGCATTCGTCGAAGCGGCCGTTCAGCAAGGTCGCAAGCTCGGCTTCGTCGATGCGCGCGCGCTGGCTCGCTATGCGAGCCTCTGGTGCATCTGGGGCCCGGCATTCGACAGCAAGCCGGCGTTCGCGTGGGCCGAAGAAATCCTTGTCGATCCGAGGCGCAGCAGCAGCCTGAAGCTGCATCAGCTCGCGCATCGCACCGGCGACGAGTTGCGGCAACGCCAGGACGAAGCCGCGAAGGCACCGGCGGCAGCCGGCGGCGCCGCGCCCATGCTCACGCCGGCGCAGCTCGAGGCGGCACTTGCGAAAGTGGATGCGAGGATGGAAGTTCTCGCCGCGGCCCGCTCCGTCTTCCCGTCCATCGACGCGCCAGTGGCGGTCAAGGCGTGCGATATCGGCAGCATCGACATGATCGTCGCCGAGGCCAACGATCTCCAGGAATACCGGCACGCCGCCAACGGGTGGCATCGTGCCGCGGTGCCACGTTCGAACGACCCTCCGGTCAAGTGGACGCGCGCGCCGGAGCAACCCGTCGATCTGGCGCTCACCAGCCACGAGTTGCGTGGCGGGCCGCCCGCCCGCCTCAACCTGCGTATCGACACCGTCGCCGTCTGCGACCCGCGTGTGCATCCGGAGGTCGTGCACGTCGGCGTCGAAGGGCGGCTGGCATGGAAGGGGCGCGACACCGCACGCCTGAGCCTCGCCCTCTACGTGCCGGCAGCCGCGCCGGTCGACCCAGCGAAGGGGCCACAAGGCATTGCCTATGAAGCGCCGGGAGACCCGCAGGTGGTCAGCGTCGCCAGTTGCGTGCTTCGGGATGCCGGCGCGCCCTTTGGCGATCTGACGATGCAACTGCGGGTCTACGCTGCGACCCAGTGGCTCGTCGATGTCAGTCACGCTGCTTGGCAGCCGATGTTGTGGCCGGCGCCTTCCGCGCCTGCGGCGGCGGCGCCGGGCGCGGTCTGCAAGCTGGAAAAGGACGGCGCGCCGGTCGATGCCGCGGTCTGGCAGCGAGCCTGGAATGGCCTTCACACGAGCTTTCGCGCCGGTCTCGAGCGGCTGTACAACGAATGGGTGCGCGTCCTCGACGGACAGGCGACGCGGCTCGAGGTCGAGGCGTCACCTCTGGTGGGGCAGGCGGCAATCACCTGGGGCTGGCGCAGGACGTCTGCAACGTCTGTGCTCATGCGCACGCAAGGAGCGCTCGACATGCTGGCGCTGTCGCTCGAGATGCGCTTCAGCGGCGAGCTGGTCGAAGGCTCGGCACGCTCTCGCATCCGCGTCAACTGCAAGGGGCGAAGCGAGCTGCGCATGACGATCGCCCAGCTCGGCGCCGAGGCGGTCGAAGGCCAGGGGCTGGTGGCGGCGCTGCGCACCTGGCGTTTCCCGTTCTCGCTCGAGATCGAGCCGCTCGCGGGCGCCGAGCCTGCGTCGCTCAGCGCCGCAGCGGTCGCGGTGCCGATCACAGGCGCACTGGTCGGGGAGTGCGGCTTGCGTCCGCGCGCCGACGGCGCCGGACAGCAGTGGTTCTTCACCATGCGCGTCGAGCCCGTCACCGTCGTGGCCGAGCAATCGGATCCGATCCTTGGGCGCGCGGAGATCACGAAGAAGATCTTTCCGGCGATGACGCTGGTGGAATGGAGCGCTGGCTGACGATGGAGCGCCTGCTCATGCTCGAACTGTCCGCGGGCGGCTGCACGGTCGAAGCCGTGCTCAACGGCATGCCGCTGGCAACGATCGGCCCGGCAGGCGGTAGCAAGAGCTTGGCCGTGCACGAGTACACGCTGGCCGGTCGCAACCGGCTGTCGCTCGTCGTCAGTCCGCCGCCCATCGGCACCAACCCGCCAAGCCAGCCGCGCGTGGCGATCGGCCCGACTTGGGCGCGCGCCCGGCTGGTGCTTGTCGGGCAGGGCCAGTCGCCGGCGGATCCGGGGGTGCGGGCGCTCGGTGTCGTCGAGTGGGCCACGGCCGAAGGCAAGACTTATGAGGCCCCTTCGACGCACGGCCGCGATGTCGATCTGCCCGTCACCTTTCCGCGCTGGCGCTGGCTCGATGCACCGCCCATCGCCATCACGCCCGCGGTGCAGCGAACGGCGCTCGAGTTCGTGCAGCAGCTCGCGGTCGAGCTCGGCCGGGGCAACGCGGAGTCCCTGATCGCCGCCTCGAAGCTGCGTTTCGACGAGATGGCGCTGGCCTATCAGATCGACGTTGCCGCGGTCCTGCAGCGCTTTCGGGATCACCTGCAGCGGCTGTATGCTGCGAACGCATTGAAGATCACGCCGCCCGTCGCCGCTGAACTCGTGCTCCGTCCGCTGGTCGACGGGCGATTGATCGAATGTCTGACGCCGGCAGGCGGGGCAGTGTTGAGAACACAGAATGAATCGACGGATCTCGGCGACCACGCGTGGCCGATTCGCATGGCAATGGTCGAAGGGAGAATCTATGTCCTGCGTTGACACCGGAGGCCGCGAACGTCGCGCGCTGCCGGGTGCCTGGCCGGAGGCGCGCGCGTCGTGATCAGCATCAACGTGATGTCGTACAACGGCGCCTCGACCGCGCCGCTGTCCGGGCACTTTGACGAAATGGGCGGCAACATCGGCCGCGCCGAGAACAACCAGCTCGTTCTGCCGGATCCCGAGCGCACGATCTCGCGCGTGCATGCGCAGGTCGTCTATCGCAACGGACGCTACGCGATCGTCGATCGCGGCAGCAACCCGATCTCGGTCAACGGCCGGCCGCTCGGCAACGGCCAGGAAACCTTCATTCAGGCCGGCGACGAGCTCAACATCGGCGGCTACGTCATGCGCGTCGAAGCTGCCTCCGCCTCGGGGGATGCCGCGCCGAGCGATCCCTTCGCCGATTTCCCGGGTCTTGCCGCCACCGCGCCCACGGGCGGTCGCGGCGCGCCCGCCTCCGCCTCCGGGTTCGGCGATCCGCTCGCCGGATTCGGCGGCGCCGCTCGACCCGCGCCGGCGCCCCCGTCCGCACCGGCGTCGTCGTCTGGCGGCATCCCGCAGGACTGGGATCCCTTCGCGCCCGATGTGCCGAGCGGTGGCGCGGCCGGCCATGACTTCGCCCGCTCGCTCGGCCAGGGATCGAACGCTCCAGGCAGCAGCAACTTCGGACTCGATGTCGGCGGCCGGGCCGAAGCGCTCATTCCGGAGTTCGGTTCCGCGGGCAGTGGAGGCGGCGGCGGTGGCGATTCGCTCGATGCCTTGTTCGGCCTCGGGTCTGGCGGCGGCGGCAAGGACCCGCTCGCCGGCTCCGCGCTGAACCAGGCGGCGGCGCAGCCCAACATGGCGGCGAATGCCGATCCCATGAAGTCGCTCAACAGCATGACGCGTGGCAGCGCCTCGGCCGCGGCCGACACGACCTCGGAGCTGTCGACGCCGTTCATGCTGCCGCCAATGGTGCCGAGCTCCGGACAGCGACCCGCCGAGGCGCCGCGCCGTCCGGCGCCCCCGCCCGCGGCGTTTGCACCGGCTGCAACGATCCCGCCGACGCAAACCTTCACGTCTGGCTTTGCCGGCCCTGTGGGCTCGCCTGGAAGCCCGCAACCGCGCAGTGCTGCGCCGAAGCGCGCATCCGAGGCGACGGCGCCGTCGGGTTCGATGTTGTCCTGGAACGATCCTTCGGGCGAGAGCCGAACCGTCATCGGATCACGCGCCGTCCATCCCGTTCCGGCTGGCGGCGCATCGGTTCCGGACATCCTCGATCTCGCGCTCGATTTCGGCGCACCGTCGACCGGCTCCGCGCCGAGCCCGCAGGCGTTCGCGATGCCACCGGCGCCGAAGATGGAACCGCAGCCCGCGCGGCCGCCACAAGTCACATCCGCCGGCGCGCCGGCGTGGCGCCCGCCGCCGGGCGTCGCTGTGCCCGCGCCTGCGGCAGCGCCGGCAGCCAGTGGCGACATCGCTGCCCTGACCGCGGCCCTGCGCGAAGGTCTGGGCGTGCCCGGCCTGCCGCCCGAGACGCTCGTGCTCACGCCGACGCTGATGCGGCTGATCGGCCGTCTCCTTCACGAGGCGACGCGCGGCACGGTCGATTTGCTCGTGGCGCGCCAGGCGCTGAAACGCGAGATCCGCGCCGAGGTGACGATGATCGTCACCAAGGAAAACAACCCGCTCAAGTTCTCGCCCTCGGTCGACGTCGCGCTGGGCCATTTGCTGCAGCCGCCGGCCCGTGGCTTCATGGATCCCGACAAGGCGATGCGCGACGCCTACGACGACCTGCGCGCCCACCAGTTCGGTTTTCTCGCCGGCATGCGTGC
>DAIMIM010000148.1:0-7353 GCA_036722755.1 Caldimonas sp.
GTGGCGCGGCCTGGCCCGCGCCTGGAGCTGGCGCCGCACCTGAGCAGCGGTCGATGCGTCGACGCATCGACACGTGGTGACGAGGTCAGCGTGCGAGCGCTGCGGTGGTGTTTGCTGCCGAGGGCGTCGGGCGACCGGCGCAGTGAAGTCAAGGAGGAGCTGTTGGCCGCCAGGCCGACAGCGGAGGACATGAACGGAGCCGGTCGCCCGGCGCCCTCGGCAGCCACGCCGCGGCACGGCGAGTTCGATGTTGAATGCGGTTTGGCAATGAGGCGGCGTCGAACTCCTAGAATCGCGCCCCTTCCGCCCGACTCGCGCCCGCCGCGTGCGCTCGATGCCTGCTCCAGCCCGCTACTGCGCCATCGATTTCGGCACGTCCAATTCGGCGATCGCCATCCCCGCGATCCCCACGATCACGGCATCGGCCGCGGCCGATGAGGGGCGGCGCCCGCCCGGCGCGTCGTCGATGCGGCTGGTGGAGCTCGAGCCCGGCGTCGCGACCATGCCGACGGCCGTCTTCTACGCCTCGGAAGGCGACCCGAACGAGCCGCCCCGGCGCGAGTACGGCCGCGCCGCGGTCGCCGCGTATGTCGATGGCGTCGATGGCCGGCTGATGCGGTCGATGAAGAGCATCCTCGGCAGCAGCCTGCTCGAGCAGACGACCGACATCGGTGCCGGCCGGGCGGTGCGCTACATCGATGTCGTCACCGCCTATCTCTCGCACCTGAAGCGCCGCGCCGAAGCAGCGGCCGGCGGCCCCATCGAGCGCGCGGTGATCGGCCGGCCGGTCTTTTTCGTCGACGATGACGCGCCACGCGACGCGCAGGCCGAAGCCGCGCTGCGCAAGGCGGCGCAACGCGCGGGCTTTCGCGAGATCGAGTTCCAGTACGAGCCGATCGCCGCCGCCTTCGACTATGAGCAGGGCGCGCAGCGCGAGCAGAAGGTGCTCGTCGCCGACATCGGCGGCGGCACCTCCGACTTTTCTGTGGTGCGGGTCGGGCCCGAGCGTGCGTCGCGCATCGATCGCAAGGACGACATCCTCGCCAACCACGGCGTGCACATCGCCGGCACCGACTTCGACCGCCGCGTCGAGCTCGCCGCGATCCTGCCGCTGCTCGGCTTCGGCGGCCGCGGCGCGGCGAGCGCCGGCGCGTCGCCGCGCGAGGTGCCGAGCGCCGTCTATTTCGATCTCGCCACCTGGCATCTGATCAACACCGTCTATCAGACGCAGCGCGTCGTCGAGCTGCGCGGCATGCGCTCGTTCTATGCCGATCCGCTGCAGCATCGCCGGCTGATGGAGGTGGTGGGCGAGCGCCTCGGCCACGATCTGCTGGCGCGCGCCGAGGCCGCGAAGATCGCGGTGGCCGAAGGCGGCGCGGCGGTGATCGATCTGCAACGGGTCGAAGCGGGCCTTGCCGCAAGCCTCGACGAAGGGCGTGCGCAGGCGGCGCTCGACGCCGATCTCGAGTGCATCGTCGCCGCGGCGCGGCGAACCGTGGCCGATGCCGGCCTCGCCGTCGAAGCGATCGACGCGCTCTACTTCACCGGCGGATCGACCGGCCTGCGCATGCTCGCCGACCGGCTGCATCGGGCATTTCCGTCGGCGCGCGCGGTGCGTGGCGATCGCTTCGCCAGCGTCGCGACCGGGCTCGGCCTGCATGCGCAGCGCCGCTTCGCGGCCGAGCGCCGCTAGTCGCGCTGCAGCCGTTCAGCTGTCGATGACTGTGGCGATCGCGATGGCCGCAGGCTCGACGTTGCCGTTGTTCAGCCCGGCAATGCAGATGCGTCCCGAGCGCACCAGATAGACCGCGAACTCCTCGCGCAGCCGGTCGACCTGTGCCGGGCCGAGGCCGGTGTAGCTGAACATGCCGCGCTGCGTCAGGAAATAGTCGAGGTTGCGTCCGGGGAGCTTCTTCACGAGCGTCGCATGCAGCGCTTCACGCATCGCCTTGATGCGCAGGCGCATGGCCTCGAGCTCGCTCTCCCAGGTGCGACGCAGCTCCGGCTCGCCCAGCACGGCGGCGACGATCTGGCCGCCATGGATCGGCGGGCTCGAGTAGTTGCGGCGCACCGTGAACTTGAGCTGGCCGAGCACGTTGACCGCCTCGGCCGCATCGGCGCAGACGACGCTCAGCGCGCCGCAGCGCTCACCGTACAGGCTCATGCTCTTCGAGAACGAGTTGGCGACGACGAAGGCGAGCGGTTTGCCATCCTTGCCGCGCGCCGCGGCCAGCGCGCGCACGGCGTAGGCGTCTTCGACGATGCCGTCGCCGAAGCCCTGGTAGGCGAGATCGAGGTAGGGCAGCAGATTGCGCTCGGCGAACACCGGCAACAGCGCGTCCCACTGCGCCTTCGTCAGGTCGACGCCGGTCGGGTTGTGGCAGCAGGCATGCACGAGCACGACGCTGCGTTCGGGCAGGTGGCGCAAGGTGTCGCGCATCGCCTCGAACGCCAGCGCGCCCGTGCTCGCGTCGTAGTAGGGATAGGCGTGAACGACGAGACCAGCGCCTTCGAACATCGAGCGGTGGTTTTCCCAGCTCGGATCGCTCACCCAGACCGCGCTGCCCGGCAGCCAGCGGGCGATGAAATCGGCGCCGACCTTGAGGCCGCCGCTCGAGCCCACCGACTGGATGGTCGCGACGCGCCGCGCGGCCAGTGCTTCATGCCCGGCGCCGAACAGGAGCAGCTGCACCTGTTCGCGGAAGTTGCCCGCGCCTTCGATCGGCAGATACGGCTTGGCGGCGTTGCGGGCCACGACCGAGACCTCGGCGCGGCGAACCGAATCGAGCACCGGGATGCGGCCTGCGTCGTCGAAGTAGATGCCGATCGACAGGTTGATCTTGCCGGGGCGCGGATCCTTCTGGAAGTCCTCGTTGAGGCTGAGGATCGGGTCGCCCGCGAAGGGCTCGACGTGTTCGAACATATCAACTCGACCGGGCGCCGGGCCGCCCCAAGGCCGGTCGCGCCCCCGCAGGGGGCAGCGAGCGAAGCGAGCGTGGGGGCGTCATGCAGCGAGCGCGGCTTCGATGTCTGTCTTCAGCGAGGCTGGCGTGTCGTTGGGCGCGTAGCGCTTGATGACCTGCCCGTCCTTGCCGACCAGGAACTTGGTGAAATTCCACTTGATCGCCTTCGTGCCGAGGATGCCGGGCGCCTCGGCCGTCAGCCACTTCCAGAGCGGCGCCGCCTTGTCGCCGTTGACGTCGACCTTGCTCATCATCGGAAAGCTGACGCCGTAGTTCAGCTCGCAAAAAGACGCGATCTCGTCGTTCGTGCCCGGGTCCTGCGAGCCGAACTGGTTGCTCGGAAAGCCGAGCACGACCAGTCCCTTGTCGCGGTATTGCTTCCAGAGCGCCTCGAGACCTTCGAACTGCGGCGTGAAGCCGCATTTGCTGGCGGTATTGACGATGAGCATCACCTTGCCGCGCTGCGTCGCGAGCTGCGCGGGCTTGCCGCCGATCGAGGTGGCCTCGAAGTCGTAGATGCTGTGCGCGGTCTCTGCCATTGCGTTCTCCAGGCCGATCAAGCGGGCATGGTAGCGCCGCTCCGCCGCATCAATGTTTGTCGAGGCGGGCGATCGACAGCAGGTGCTCCATCTCGGCGCGGTGATGCAGGCAGTTGCCGGCATGCCAACGCCTGATCAGCCACATTGTTGCGGCGACCAGGATGCCGAACACGCTGATGGCGGTGAAGGCCGACAGGCCGAAGCGCGTCATCCCCGTGTAGAACGCGCCGAGGCCGAGAATGCAGGCCTGCTCGTTGAAGTTCTGCACGGCGATCGAGCGGCCGGCGCCCATCAGGTTGGCGCCGCGGTGCTGGAGCAGCGCGTTCATCGGCACCACGAGATAGCCGCCGATCATGCCGAGCAGGACCAGGAACGGCGCCGCCAGCGTGAACGTGGTGATGAAATTGAGGCCGATGATCAGCACGCCCATGGTGATGCCGAGCGGGATCACCTTCGTCGCCTGGTCGAGCCGCATCCGCATCGAGGCGAGGATCGCGCCGATGGCCGTGCCGATCGCGATGACGCCGACCAGCGTCGAGGTCTGCGTGGTGGTGTAGCCGAGCGCCACCGCCGCCCAGGCGAAGACGATCACGCGCAGGTTGCCGAACACCCCCCAGAACAGCGTCGTCGTCGCCAGCGAGATCTGGCCGAGCTTGTCGTTCCACAGCCGTGCGTTGCAGTTCGAGAAGTCGCGGATCAGCACGCCGACGCTGTTCGAGAGCGGCTGCAGCGGCGCCTCGGTGCGCGGAATGCGCAGATTGAAGGCTGCAGCGACGATGTACAGCGCGGCGATCAGGGTCAGTGCCGCCTCGGGCGCGGTGTTGATGCCGGTGTCGAAGATCGGCATGTCGAACGACAGCAGATAGCGTGAGACGACGTGGCCGAGCAACTGGCCGCCGAGCACCACGCCGAGAATGATCGAGAGGATCGTCAGCCCTTCGATCCAGCCGTTGGCCTTGACGAGCTGCGAGTTCGGCAGCAGCTCGGTGAGGATGCCGTACTTGGCCGGCGAGTAGGCTGCGGCGCCGAGGCCGACGATGGCGAAGGCGAAGAGCGGGCTCGCGCCGAACAGCATCAGCAGGCAGCCGACGATCTTGATGGCGTTCGAGATGAACATCACCGTGCCCTTGGGCACCGCGTCGGCGAAGGCGCCGACGAGCGGCGCGAGGATCACGTAGAAGAGCGCGCCGAGCGGAGTCAACGCCGGGATGTGCCACGACGGCGCCCCCGATGTCTTCAGCAACTCGATGGCGGCCACCAGCAAGGCGTTGTCGGCGAGCGAGCTGAAGAACTGCGCCGCCATGATGGTGTAGAAGCCTTTTTTCATTCGCTTCGCGGCGGTGCCTGGCGGCACTCGTGACCGCCTGTCGTCTCCTGCGGCGGGGTTTATAGCATGCGCATTTTTGCGCTTCGCACCCTGTCGGTGCCGTGTCGCGCGACTGGCAGAATTCCCTCATGCCGCGACCGATCGAAGCGCTGGTCCATGCCGACGCCCTCGCGGCCAACCTGGCGCGGGCGCGTCGGGCCGCCGCCGGGGCCAAGGGGTGGGCCGTCGTCAAGGCCGACGCGTACGGACACGGGATCGGCAACGTCTTCGCCGCGCTGAAGGACGCCGATGGTTTCGCCCTGCTCGATATCGCCGAAGCGGAACTGCTCCGCGAACTCGGCTGGCGCGGGCCGATCCTGCTGCTCGAGGGTTGCTTCGACGCGCGCGATCTCGACGCCTGCTCGCGCTTGCGCCTGTGGCACACCGTCCACCACGATCTGCAGATCGACCGGCTCGCCGCGCACAAGACCGAGCAGCCGCACCACGTCTTCCTGAAGATGAACAGCGGCATGAACCGGCTCGGCTTCGCGCCCGACGCCTACCGCGCCGCGTGGCTTCGGCTCGACGCCTTGCCGCAGGTCGATGCGATCACCCTGATGACGCATCTCGCCAACTCGGATGCGAGCGATGCGGCGGCACACGGCTCGGCTTCGATCGACGCGTCGCTCGCGCTCTTCACCGCCGCGACTGCCGAGCTGCCCGGCGAACGCTCGGTCTGCAACAGCGCCACGACGCTGCGATTCGGCGCGCGCCTCGCCGCTGCCTCGAGCGACTGGGTGCGGCCCGGGATCATGCTGTACGGCGCCTCGCCCGACCATCCGCTGCACAGCGCCGACGACTGGGAATTGCAGCCGGCGATGACCCTGCGCAGCGAGCTCATTGCCGTGCAACGGCTGGCGCCGGGTGCGAGCGTCGGCTACGGATCGAGCTTCACCGCCGGGCGCGAGATGCGGATCGGTATCGTCGCCTGCGGCTACGCCGACGGCTATCCGCGCGTCGCGCCGGGAGGCAACGACCGCGGCACGCCGGTGCTCGTCGACGGCGTGCGCACCCGCACGCTCGGTCGCGTCTCGATGGACATGGTCGTCGTCGATCTCGCGCCGGTGCCCGGGGCGCACGTCGGCAGCGAGGCCGTGCTCTGGGGTCGCGCCAGCAACGGCGTCGTGCTCCCGATCGACGAGGTCGCCCACGTCGCGGGCACGGTCGGCTACGAGCTGATGTGTGCACGCGCGCGGCGTGTTCCGACGCGTGTCGTCGGTTCGTCGCCGTGAGCGCGCCGTTGCACGGCGCGGCACGTTCGGATCGGTTCGGGTGAACGTCGTTCCCGTCGTCGCCGAATCGGAAGTGGAGATCACGGCCGTGCGCGCGCAGGGCGCGGGCGGCCAGAACGTCAACAAGGTCTCGAGCGCGATCCATCTGCGCTTCGACATCGCTGCCTCGTCGCTCCCCGACGCCGTGAAGGCGCGGCTCGCCGAACGCTCCGACCGGCGCATCAGCGACGACGGCGTGATCGTCATCAAGGCGCAGCGCCATCGCAGCCAGGACCTGAACCGGCGCGATGCGATGGAGCGGCTGAACGCGATGGTCGCGAAGGCTGCGGAAGTGCCGATCCTGCGCAAGCCGACCAAGCCGACGCGCGGGTCGCGCGAGCGGCGCCTGGAAGGCAAGGCAGTGCGTTCGCAACTGAAGTCGGCAAGGGCGAAAGTGATCGACTGATCCGGCGCCGACAATCACGCGATGGCCAAGGACAAGTCGATCTACACCTGCACCGAATGCGGCGGCACGAGCCCGCGGTGGCAGGGCAAGTGCCCGAGCTGCGGCGCCTGGAACACGCTGGTCGAATCGGTGGCCGAGGGCGCGACGAAGCCGCGCTTCGCGACGCCCTCGCGCAGCCTCACGCCGGCCGAATCGGTGGCGACGCTCTCGGAGATCGAGGCCTCCGACGCCGAGCGGCAGCCGACCGGAATCGACGAGCTCGATCGCGCCCTCGGCGGCGGCCTCGTCGCCGGCGGCGTCGTGCTGATCGGCGGCGATCCGGGCATCGGCAAGTCGACCTTGCTGCTGCAGGCGCTCGACGCCTTGTCGCGCGTCGCCAAGGTGCTCTACGTCACCGGCGAGGAAAGCGGCGCACAGGTGGCGCTGCGCTCGCGCCGGCTCGGCCTCGGCGGCAGCGCGGTGCGCGTCATGGCCGAAATCCAGCTCGAGAAGATCATGGCGACGATCGAGCACGAGCGGCCCGCGGTCTGCGTCGTCGACTCCATCCAGACCGTCTACAGCGAGGCGCTGACGTCGGCGCCGGGATCGGTCGCGCAGGTGCGCGAGTGCGCGGCGCAGCTCACGCGCCTGGCCAAGGCGAGCGGCACGACCATCATCCTGGTCGGCCATGTCACCAAGGACGGCGCGCTGGCCGGCCCGCGCGTGATGGAGCACATCGTCGACACCGTGCTCTATTTCGAAGGCGACACGCACTCGAGCTTTCGCCTCGTGCGGGCGATCAAGAACCGCTTCGGCGCGGTCAACGAGA
>DAIMIM010000149.1:0-7303 GCA_036722755.1 Caldimonas sp.
GGCGAAGGCTCGCGCCAACGAGGCGAACCTGAACCCGCGTACTCGCCGCCAGCGCAGCCGCAATACGCGCCACCGCCGGCGCAGTACACACCGCCACCGCAGCACGGCGCACCGCCGCCTCACTACGCGCCGCCTGCCCAGCACGCAGCGCAGCCGCAGTACGCACCACCACCGCAGTACGCACCACCACCGCAGTACGCACCACCACCGCAGTACGCGTCGCCAGCGCAGTACGCACCACCACCGCAATACGCAGCGCCGCCGTACGCGGTGCCGCCGGGTTCGGGCGCGGGGCCGGGCATGGCCTTCGCTGGCGCGGGTGCGCCCGCCGCCGCAGCGTCGGCGGCCGATGCGTCGGGGCTGATCCATCGCATCGTCAACATCACACTCAAGCCTCAGGCGGAATGGCCGGTGATCGCGGCCGAGCCGCCATCGATGGGTCGCATCGTCGTCGGCTGCGTCGTGCCGCTGGCGGCGATCCAGGCGCTGCTGTCGTTCGTGCACATGGCCGTGATCGGCATCAGCGTGCCGTTCGCGGGCAACGTGCGCATGCCGATGGCGAGCAGCCTCACGGCGGCGTTGATGGGCTTCGTCTTCTCGATCGTCGGCATGTTCCTGCTGGCGCTGATCGTCAACGCCTGGGCGCCGTTCTTCAACGGCCGGCGCAGCCTCGCCGAGTCGCTCAAGGTCGCTGCCTATGCGGCCGTGCCGGGCTGGATCGGCTCGTTCTTCGGCATCCTGCCCGTGCTCGGCGTGCTGATCGGCCTGCTCGCGGGTCTCTATTGCATCTACGTGCTCTACCTCGGCCTGCCGATCGTCATGCGTGCGCCGAAGGAGCGGGCCGTGGGCTACACCGTCGCGGTCATCCTCACCGGCATGCTGCTCGGCATCGTGCTTGGGGGCGTCATGATGGCGCTGGGCGGCTTCACGCGCTTCGGCATGCCGTCGCAAAGCGCCGCGGTCCGGAACGAGCAGGGCGCGGCGATCACCGGCAACATCATCGGCAACATGCTCGGGACCGACGACAAAGGCAAGGCCGCACTCGGCCAGGCGCTCGGCAACCTGGCCCGCGCCGGTCAGCAGATGGAGGCCGCCAATCCGCCGGCGACGACGGCCGCACCCGCACCGACGCCCGAAGAGGCGGCAGCGCGCGCGCAGCAGGACGCGGCGCAGACCGGCAACGTGCTCGGCGGCATGCTCGGCACCGATGCGCAAGGCCGCGCCGCGCTCGGCGCAGCGCTCGGCAATCTGGCGCGGGCCGGCCAGCAGGCGCAAGGCGCCTCGCCCGACGCGGCCACGGGCACGAACGCACCGGCCGGCGCGGGCATGAATGCCGACCAGGCGGCCAACACCGGCGCCGCGGTCGGCGGCTTGCTGAGCGCCCTCGGCGGCGCGCTCGGCGGCAGCCATCGCGTCACGCCGGTCGATTTCCACACCCTGCAGACGATGCTGCCGGCGTCGGTGAACGGCATGGCGCGCAGCGCGGCGGGAGGCGAGAACAAGCAGGCGATGGGCGTGAAGGCGTCGTCGGCGAACGCCAGCTACGGCGGCCCGGCGGGCAGCGGCATCGACATCAAGATCAGCGACGTCTCGGGCGTCTCGGGCCTGATCGACCTCGCCGGCAATCTCGATCACACGAGCGAATCGGAAACCGCCGCCGGCTTCGAGCGCGACACGACGATCGGCGGCCGCAGCGTGCACGAGAAGTTCACGCACGCCGGCAAGCGAGGCGGCCTGCAGGTGATCGTCGCCAAGCGCTTCGAGGTCGACGTGGACGGCAGGGGCGTCGACATCGGCGCGCTCGAGCAGGCACTCGGACAGGTCGACCTGGCGCGGCTCGAATCGATGAAGAACGTGGGCGCGCAGAACTGAAGGGCACACCAACGAGCGATCCCCGGCCCCGCTTCGGCGGGGCTTTTTCTTGCGCGCTCACCTCGATAATCGCGCATCATGATTCGATTGATCGCAGGCCTCGGCAATCCGGGCCCGGAATACGCAGCGACGCGACACAACGCCGGCTTCTGGTTCGTCGACGAGCTCGCGCACCGGCTGAAGGTGTCGCTCGTGCCCGAGCGCGCCTACTCGGGGCTCGCAACGCGCGCCAATGTCGGCGGCCGGCCGCTCTGGCTGCTCGAGCCGATGACCTACATGAACGTCTCGGGCAAGTCGGTGGCGGCGCTTGCGCACTTCTTCAAGATCGAGCCGGCCGAGATTCTCGTCGTCCACGACGAGCTCGACCTGATGCCGGGCCACGCGAAGCTGAAGCAAGGCGGCTCGCCGGCCGGGCACAACGGCCTGAAGGACATCCATGCGCAGCTCGGCACTGCCGACTACTGGCGCCTGCGCCTGGGCATCGGCCACCCCGGCGTGAAGGCCGAGGTCATCGACTACGTCCTGCGCAAGCCGTCTGCGGACGAGCGCGGCGAGATCGACAAGAGCATCGAGCAATCGCTCTCGGGCCTCGATCTTCTGCTGGCCGGCGACATGGATCGCGCGACGATGAAGATCAACGCGCGGCCGCCCAAACCCAAGCCCGACAAGGCGACCGAAGGACCGACATGACGCTGCTGATCCGTGCACTTTTCTCCGTTGCCGCCGCCGTGCTCGCAGCGAACGCATCGGCCGCATCGATCTATCGCTGCGGCCAGGAATACACGCAGCTGCCTTGCGCCGAAGGCCGGGTCGTGCTGGCCAGCGACACCGTCACGCCGGAGCAACGCGCCGAGGCTCGACAGGTCGCGCTCTCGGAGCGCCGCCTGGCCGAGCAGATGGCGCGCGACCGACGCGCCGACGAGGCGGCCATTCATCCGGCAAGGGCGACATCGCTCGGCCCGTCGAAACCGAAAGCGGACACGAAGGCCGCCGCGACGAAGACCCGGCGCAAGGCGAAGAAGCGCGCCGCGCCGGAGAGCGACGACGATTTCATCGCCCACGTCCCGAAGGTGAAAGTCGCGCGGAACTGAGCCGCGCCTCGCCGGCCCTAGGCGGTTGCCTCGGCCTGCAGACGGCGGTACCTGGCCCAGAGCGTGTCGCTCGACTCGGGGTGCGCTTCGTCTTTCGGAATGCAGGCGACCGGGCAGACCTGCACGCACTGCGGCTCATCGAAATGGCCGACGCATTCGGTGCATCGCTTCGGGTCGATGACGTAGATCGTCTGGCCCATCGAGATCGCCTGGTTCGGGCACTCGGGCTCGCAGACGTCGCAGTTGATGCACTCGTCGGTGATGAGCAACGCCATGACGACTAGTGCTCCGCCGGCCGGCCGCCGGGCCGCCCCAAGGCCGGCCGCGCCCCCTCGGGGGGCAGCGAACGAAGTGAGCGTGGGGGCTTCATCAGGCTTCGGCGCGCTTGACGCGTTCGCGCAGGCGCTCCAGAACGAAGGGTGACACGAATTTGGAAACATCACCCGAGAGGCTGGCAATCTCCCGGACGAACGTGCCCGAGACGAACTGGAACTGGTCGCTCGGCGTCAGGAAGACGGTTTCGACGTCTGGCATGAGCTGGCGGTTCATGCCGGCCATCTGGAACTCGTACTCGAAGTCGCTGACCGCGCGCAGGCCGCGCACCACGACCTTGCCGTCCTGCCCGACGACGAAATCGCGCAGCAGGCCGCTGAACGTCATGACCTCGACGTTCGGGTACTTGGCCGACAGCTCGATGGCGATCTGCAGCCGCTCGGCGACCGAAAACATGGTCCGCTTGTGGTGGCCGGCGGCGACGGCGACGATCAGGCGCTCGAACAGGCGGCTGGCGCGACGCATCAGGTCCTCGTGACCGAGCGTCATGGGATCGAACGTGCCGGGATAGACGGCGGTCAGTCGGGTCACCGAGGTCATGCCATCTCCCAGGGCCAGGAACGCGTGCGGAAGCCGCGGGCAGTGTAGCCGCGCGCCTCAGCGCGCGCCGCTGCGGCGAAAGAGGTGGAAGTGGACGCCGCCGGCGCGCGAGGCGCGCCACGGCTCGACGCCCGCCGCCTCGGCCGCTTCGGCATCGATCGCCGCCGGCGCTTCGACGTAGACGAGCCCGGCGTCACCGACGATCCGGCTCGCCGCCAGCAGGGCGGGAAGCGCCAGAGGCTGATCGAACGGCGGATCGCAGAAGACGAGATCAAAGGCGCCGGGCGCTGCGCGCGCCATCCATTGCAAAGCGTCAGCGCGCTCGACGCGCACAGCCTCGGCCCGCAGGCGCGTCTTGCTTTCGACGAGGTGCGCGAGCAGCGCCGGATCGCGCTCGAGCAGCACCACGTCGGCTGCGCCGCGCGACGCCGCCTCGAAGCCGAGCGCGCCGGTGCCTGCAAAGGCATCGAGACAACGCCAGCCCTCGAGCGTCTGGCCGAGCCAGTTGAAGAGCGTCTCGCGGACACGGTCCGGCGTCGGCCTGAGGCCGGGACGATCAGGGACCGGCAGCTTGCTGCGCTTCCAGGCTCCGCCGATGATCCGGACCTCGCGCGGCGGGCCGGCCCGTTGCGGCGCCTTCACCACCGCACCGCAAGGCCGTCGCGCGCCAGCTGCGCCTTGGCGTCGCGCACCGAGAATTCGCCGAAGTGAAAGATGCTCGCGGCGAGCACGGCGTCGGCGCCGCCGATGCGGATGCCGTCCGAGAGGTGCTGGAGCGAGCCGACGCCACCCGAGGCCACCACCGGCACGTCGACCGCATCGGCAACGGCGCGCGTCAGCGCGAGATCGAAGCCGCTCCGCGTGCCGTCGCGGTCCATGCTGGTCAGCAGGATCTCGCCGGCTCCGTCGGCGGCCATGCGCCTGGCCCAGGCCACGGCGTCGAGCCCGGTGTTGCGCCGGCCACCGTGGGTGTAGACGTCCCAGCCTCGATCGTCGGCCGTGCCGCCGCGTCGCTTGGCGTCGATGGCGACGACGATGCACTGCGCCCCGTACTTGGCCGAGGCGTCGCGGATCACCTGCGGATCGGCCACCGCGGCGGAGTTGAAGCTGACCTTGTCGGCGCCGGCGTTGAGGAGCCGCCTGACGTCGGCGACGGTGCGCACGCCGCCACCGACGGTGAGCGGGATGAACACCTGCGAGGCGACCGCCTCGATGATGTGCAGGATGAGATCGCGGCCGTCGCTCGTCGCCGTGATGTCGAGAAAGGTCAGCTCGTCGGCGCCCTGCTCGTTGTAGCGCGCGGCGATCTCGACCGGGTCTCCGGCATCGCGCAGCTCGACGAAGTTGACGCCCTTGACGACGCGACCGGCCGTGACGTCGAGGCAGGGAATGACGCGTTTGGCGAGCATGGAGCGAGTGTCGCCGAAGCATGGTCGCGACGTCGCGGCGTCGCTGCCGAGTTCGTCGTGCGACCGGCTCCGTTCATGTCCTCCGCTGCCGGCCTGGCGGCCGACAGCTCCCCCCTTACTTCACTGCGCCGGTCACCCGACGCCCTCGGCAGCAGGCACCACCGCAGCCCGCGACAGTAAAAGACCCGGACCCGTCGCAGCGCTCGCACCCTGACCTTCCAGAGTCAGCTTCTCCGACAAGTCACCCGAAGACCGCGACGAGTCCTTGCCAGATCTTCGATTCGATGCGTTGGAATGAGATTCCGTCTCAGGCGTCGGCGAGCTCGTCGGCGCGTGCCTGAGCCGCCGTGAAGTCGAGGTCGCCGCTGTAGATCGCGCGGCCGCAGATGACGCCCTGGATGCCCATGTCCTCGACGGCGCAGAGACGCTCGATGTCGTGCATCGACGACAGGCCGCCGGAGGCGAAGACCGGGATCGTCAACTGCTGCGCCAGCTTGACGGTCGCTTCGATGTTGATGCCCGTGAGCATGCCGTCGCGGCCGATGTCGGTGTAGATGATTCCCTCGACGCCGTAGTCCTCGAACTTCTTCGCGATGTCGCCGACCTCGTGGCCGGTGAGCTTGCTCCAGCCATCGGTCGCGACCTTGCCGTCCTTCGCATCGAGGCCGACGATGATGTGGCCGCCAAAGGCGCTGCAGGCATCGCGCATGAAGCCGGGGTTCTTCACCGCGGCGGTGCCGATGATGATGAACGAGAGGCCGTCGTCGAGATAGCGCTCGATCGTGTCGAGGTCGCGGATGCCGCCGCCGAGCTGCACCGGGATCTCGTCGCCGACCTCGGCGAGGATCGCCTTGACCGCGCTTTCGTTGACGGGCCTGCCGGCGAAAGCGCCGTTGAGGTCGACCAGGTGCAGGCGGCGCGCACCGGCCTCGACCCAGCGCCGCGCCATGGCGGCCGGATTCTCGCTGAAGATGGTCGAGGCGTTCATGTCGCCTTGCTTGAGGCGCACGCAGTGGCCGTCCTTCAGGTCGATCGCAGGGATCAGCAGCATGGCCGGATCTGACGGTGGTGCACGAGTCGGATGAGGATCGCGTTGGCGACAGGCGCGGCGCGAGCCGGATGCGGCGTCAGGGGTTCCAGTGCAGGAAGTTGCGGTACAGGGTCAGCCCGAGATCGGCGCTCTTCTCGGGATGGAACTGGGTCGCGAAAATGTTATCCCGGGCCAGCGCCGAGGTAAAGCGGCCACCGTAGTCGGTGGTGCCGACGCTGTGGCGCTCATCGGACATGCGGGCGTGGTAACTGTGCACGAAATAGAAGTAGCTGGCGTCGGGAACGCCCTGCCAGATCGGGTGCGGCTGCGCCTGGAACACCTCGTTCCAACCCATCTGCGGAACCTTGAAGCGGCTGCCGTCGGGCTGCAATCGCCCATCAAGGCGAAAACGCACGCATTCGCCGCCGATCAGGCCGAGCCCGGGCGTCGGCGCGTCGTCCGAGCTTTCCTCGCTGCGGTCGAGCAGCATCTGCATGCCGATGCAAACGCCCATCAGCGGCTTGTTGGCCGCCGCGTCGAGCACCGCCTCCTGCAGGCCCGAATCGCGCAGCTCGCGCATGCAGTCGGGCATCGCGCCCTGGCCCGGCAGCACGACGCGCTCGGCGGCGAAGACCTCCTCGGGTTTCGACGTGACGATGACCTCGAAGCCGCCCGCCTCGCGCGCGACGTGCGCCACCGCCTGCGATACCGAGCGCAAGTTGCCCATGCCGTAGTCGACCACCGCGACTGTTCTTCTGGTCACGCGTCGGCCGGGCGCCGGGCCGCCCCAAGGCCGGCCGCGCCCCCGCGGGGGGCAGCGAACGAAGAGAGCGTGGGGGCTCCCATCAAAGGGAGCCTTTGGTCGAGGGGATGACGTCGCCCATGCGCGGATCGATCGTGACCGCCGCGCGCAACGCCCGGGCGAACGCCTTGAACACCGTTTCGCATTGGTGGTGCGCGTTCTCGCCGCGCAGGTTGTCGATGTGCATCGTCACCAGCGCGTGGTTGGCGAAGCCCTGGAAGAACTC
>DAIMIM010000150.1:0-7260 GCA_036722755.1 Caldimonas sp.
TCGCCTACCTGACGACGCTGCCGATCAGCGAGCTCAAGATCGACCGCAGCTTCGTCCGCGATCTCGGCATGACGCCGCAGAGCTCGGCGGTGGTCACGGCGATCATCGCGCTGGCTCGCTCGCTCGGCCTGCGCGTGATCGCCGAAGGCGTGGAAAACCTCCGCCAGATGGAGGTCCTGCACCGGCTCGGCTGCGGCATCATGCAAGGGTTCCTGTTCAGCAAGCCGCAGCCTCCGGACGACATCGAAATCTGGCTGCAACAGACCGTGCTGCCAAAAAAGGCGCCGTGGATCGGCAAGGCGTCGAGCACCGATGCGCCCGAGCCGCCGCGGGCCATGCGTGCCCGCGCCTCGCGACCGCTGTCCTGACCGACAGCCCGACCGATTGGACTCGACGTGGAAATCACCCGCCCCGCGCCCCTGACGAAACCGGCCCCGCTGGGCGTGCCGGCGGCGCAGATCGCCAAGGCAGCGTTGCGCCGCCTTGCCGTCGAGCGGCTCGAGCCGACACCTGAGAACTACGAGCGCGCCTATCGGCACGAGGCTGGCGAGTCGCATGGCGCGTCACCGTTGCCGTCGCGCGCACAGAAGCTCGTCGACCGTCTGGCGCAGCGCGCCTTCGAAGGCGAATCGGTCGGCGCCGAGATCGGCCAGGCGATGACGCATGCGCGATGGGAGCATGCCGAGCATCTGTTCGACAACGCGCATCGCTCGACCTCCGACGCGTTGGCGACGCTGATCGACCGGATCGTCCGCGGCGTCGAGCGCAGTGGGCTCAACTGGACACCGGCGCGGCGCAAGGAAGGGATTCACCGCGTGCTCACCAGTTCGCGTGGCGATTCGCGTCGCCTGCAGCAGCGCTTGTCCCAGCTCGTCAACAGCTGGGAAAGCGATGGCGCGGCCACCGAGGTCGATGTCGTCGCGCCCGCGGCAGCGTCGCCAGCCGACGCGACCTTTCCCGCGGCGCAGGGCGCAGCCGATGTCGATGCGGCGTCCACGGGATCGACGGCCACCCTGGAGGCGTCGTCGCCGGAGCTGCTTGCGGCCGCCACGTCGTGGGATCGCGTCACGCAGAGCCTGGCCCGCGCCCTGCAGCAGGCCATGCCGCAGGACGACGCCAACCGCGAGCTTGCCGACGAGCTGAAGCGCCTCACCGAACGGCTCGGCGCCGAGGGTGCGAGCGCGCCGCTGGCCGAGGCGATGGCGGCCGTCTGCGTCCGCGCCGAGCGCGTTCTGCAGCACCGCCACCATCTCTTCGAGCAGCTCGGCAAGCTGTGCCATGAGCTCACCTCGAGCCTCACCGACATCGCCGAGAACGACAGCTGGGTCAAGGGCCAGGCCGAGGCGATGCGGCTGAAGATCGAAGAAGGCCTGACCGCCCGCGGCGTGCGCGCCGTGAGCGACATGCTGCATCACGCGCGCGCCCGCCACGCCGAGGTCAAGGGCGAGCGCGAGCAGGCGCGCGACGCGCTGAAGGGGTTGATCCACCAGATGCTGGCCGAGCTCGGCGAGCTCGGCTCGAAGACCGGCGACTTCCACAAGAGCGTCGGCCGCTACGCCGAAGTGATCGAGGAAGCGGATTCGCTCGAGAGCCTGACCGGCGTCGTTCGGGAAATGGTCAACGAGAGCCGCGCCGTGCAGTCGCTGGTGCAGCAGACGCAGGCGCGCCTGCAGGAAGAGCACAGCAAGGCGACCGATCTCAGCGAGCGCGTCGTCAAGCTCGAGGACGAGATGCGGCGCCTCTCCGACGAAGTCTCGACCGACCAGCTGACGCAGATCGCCAATCGGCGCGGCCTGATGCAGGCGTTCGAGATCGAGCGTGCGCGCCTCGAGAGGAATGGCGGCCATCTCTCGATCGGCCTGCTCGACATCGACAACTTCAAGCGGCTCAACGACGAACTCGGCCACAGCGCCGGCGACGAAGCCTTGAAGTCGCTCGCCAGCATCGTCAGCAAGACCTTGCGGCCGACCGACCGGGTCGCCCGCTATGGTGGCGAGGAATTCGTCGTTCTCCTGCCCGAGACGCCCGCCGACGAAGGCGAGCAGATCCTCACCCGACTGCAGCGCGCGCTGACCGGCGGGCTGTTCATGCACAAGGACAAGCAGGTCTTCGTGACCTTCTCGGCCGGAGTCACCGGCTACCGGATGCAAGAGCGCATCGAGGATTCGCTCGAGCGCGCCGACCAGGCGCTCTACGAAGCCAAGCGGACCGGAAAGAACCGGACCTGCATCGGCTGAGCGGTGCGCGAGCGCCTCGCGCCGGCGCCCGTCCTATTCGGGATCGTCGTCGGGCAGCGCATCGCGCCGCGACTCGCCGAGCAGCGGCTCGCCGAGCAACCGGAAGGCGCGCTGCACGTCGCGCTCGAACGCATGGACGGTCGCCTCGGGCGCGGTCGAGCTCATCAGTGCGGCACGAAACGCTTCCGATTCGCTGGCGTAGAAGGCGCTGGCCACCGGCCGGGCATCGGCCGTCAAGGTTTCCGTCAGCGCATTGACGAAGCACTCCATCGCCAGCAGGCTGCCCTGCAGCTCGCTGATCTTGTGGCTGAGGCTGTCGAGGTCTTCGTTCATGGTCACGTTCTCGCTGTACGCGGTGCGCTAGCGGCGGGCCGCGGCGATGACTCGATCGGCCAGCGTGTCGGCCCTGGCGCGTTCGACGAGTGCCGTCTCGAAGAGACGATCCTCGGCGGCGAGGCGCGACAAGGCGATGCGATCCCGCTCGGCACGGCAGGCTCGCGCGAAGTCGCGAAACACATCGGCGGTGCGTCGATCCTTGTCGTCATGGTCCATGTCGGCATCTCCCGTGCGGCTTCTTTGCAAGCGACGTGCCCGGTGCCCGTCGAGCTGCTGGCGGAGCCGCTGTCCGCTCGATCGTGAGGATCGGCGCGGGCTCGATGGCTGTTCGGTTTTATACCCACCAATCGACCCTCTCCCCAAAGGACCTCGGACTCTGGTTTCGGCTCAGATCTTGTGGAAACTGTTGTTCTAGGCAAAAGAGGCCCGTACCCGAGCTTACCGGCGTTTCTTTCAAGGTCGTCAAGTTTGTGCATGGTCTGGCTCCTGCCGGAGCGTCATGGATCCTGCGCGAGAACATGAAGCACAGATCCTTCAGGGCCTTGCGTACCCGTGGCCATCGTGCAGCGAATCAACGGCGCACTCGCGAAGATCCTGACCGAGCAAGACGTGGTCAAACGCTTCGACGAACAGGGCGTCACGGCTGGCAGGATGACTCCTGTTGAACTGGCTGCGTTCATTCGCAGCGAGACAGCCAAGTGGACCCGGACCGCCAAAGACGCCGGCATTGCCACGGAATGATCGCCACGTCGGTGGGGCGTCCCGCTGGGAAGCCAGCGTGGGCCGCAAATGCGCTGGGTGGTGGTGGGCATCTCTCCAGACCAGACCAAGGCGCTGCGGCAGGTTGCGTTCGACGAGCTCGCCGCCAGCGGTGGTATCCGATCCATGCCATTGAATGGCCGCGATCGCGGCGGGCCGAGCCGATGTCGGGATCTGCATTGAACCCATCGCTGTTGCTGGCCGGTGAGGCAATGATCTTTCACTGCATCTGTTCTCGGGCCTGTCCTTCAGCATCCATTCGAAGGGGATACGGCCCTCGTTCGCGCCGCTCAGTACCCGCTCTTCGGGCTCGCCTTCCAGGCTGCCAGCAACGCCGCTTCCCGTTCCGGCGCAAGGCCGGCACGCAGCTTGGCCCGCCGTTCCGGGGACTGCTGGCGGAACCAGGCGAGGGTGTCGGCTGCCGTCGTGGGCAGCGGCCGGAACGCCAGACCGGCGCGCAGGGCCTTGCCGATGTCGCGCCGGTGGAAGCCCGCGCTGTCGCCCTGGCCCGGCACCCAGACCGGCAGATCGCTCCAGGCCGAGACCTGCTTGGCCTCGAGAAACTTGGTCGGCACCCAGACGAGCTTGACGTCGGCGTGGATGGCGCCTTTGATGTCGTCGAGCATGCCGGCCATCGTCAGCGGCCGAGCCGGACCGATCGCGTTGAAGACGCCGAGGGTCCGCGACTCGGCCATGCGGATCGTCCACTCGGCAAGATCACGCGCGTCGATGAACTGCACCGGATCGCTGCCGTCGCCGGGCGCGAGCACTTCACCGCCGAGCGCCAGCCGCACCGGCCAGTAGGTGAAGCGATCGGTCTCGTCGCCCGGCCCGACGATGAGGCCCGGGCGAATGACCGTCACGGCGCCGGGGAACTGCCGTGCAGCTTCCTGTTCGGAGATGGCCTTGAGCGGGCCGTAGACCTCGCCGATGCGGCCACGCAGCGACTCCGTGGTCTCGGCCATCGGATCCTGGCCGTGATAGGGAGCGAGCGCGGCCGACTCGTCTGCTGCCTTGTCGTTGGCCGCGTAGACGGAGATCGTCGAGATGAAGACATAGTGGTCGACGCGTCCCTGCAGCACGCGGCCGGCGTCGCGAACCCAGAACGGCAGGGTCGTCGGGTTGTCGATGCAGACGTCCCATTGCCGACCGTCGAGCGCTTTCAAGTCGCCGGTGTTGCGATCGCCGATCAGCTCCTCGACATGGCCTGGCCACGCTTGCGGCTGCTTGCCGCGATTGAACAGCGTGACCTCGTGCCCGCGGGCCAGCGCATAGCGCACCTGGTGCGGTCCGGTAAAGCCGGTGCCACCGAGGATGAGGATGCGCAGCTTTCTCTGCGCAGCCGCCATGCTGTCGGCGGCAAACCCCGGCGAGAAGGCAACGCCCGCCATCGTCAACAGCGAGGCGTTGACGATATGGCGGCGGCGGCGGACTGCCATGTCGATGTCTCCTGTTCGTTCGAGTGGGCGGACCCGGGCGCGGCCCGGGCATGTTCGGCCAGTCGCGCGGCGCGTCGCTCGTGCATGTGCCCGAGCGCGCGCGAAAGCAGCAGCCAGCCGGCGGCGATCGGCAACGCGCCGAGCGCGATCGCGCCGAGCTTCACGCCGACCGCCTGCAGGCTGTCGAACAACCAGCCCGAGGCGGCGTCCGATCCTCGGTAGACCACCACGTCGATCAAGTTCTTGGCCTTGTACTTCGCCTCGCGGTCGACGACCGTGAAGAAAACCTGTCGCGCCGGGTTGGCGATGGCGAAGTTGGCCCAGCGCTGCACGACCTGGAACACAAGAACGACGACGAGGCTGGGCGCCAGCGCCAGCGCCGCGAAGCCGACCAGGTAGACGGCCGGGAGCGAGCCGGTCGCGACGCCGGTGCCGAAGCGCCCGAGCAGGCGACCTGTGGCGAAGAGCTGCGTGACCAGCGTCAGCAAGCCCACCGCGAGGTCGACGCTTGCGAAGAAGAGCGTCTGCTCGCCGCCGTCGTGCACTGCGCTGGCGACGATCTGCGCCTGCACGAGGTAGAGCACGGTGGCGCCGAGCGAGAGCAGGGCGACCCACCCGGCCATGCCAAGCAGGTACGGCGAGCGCATCACCTCGAGCAGCGCCGCCAGCGGGCTGCCGCCGATGCGCCGATCGTCGCGCCGGAGGCCGGTCGGTGAGGCGCCACCGGCGCTGCGCTCGAGGCGAAAGACGCAGAACACCGCCAGCTCGAGGAAGACGATCGCGACGAGCAGCAGGTTGGCCGGCCCGAGCCGCACCGACAGGACGATCGTGATGGCCGGCCCGAGCAACCCGCCGGCCGTGCCACCGGCGCCGATGAAGCCGAACAGCCGCTTGCCTTGCTCGCTGCTGAAGAGGTCGGCCATGAACGACCAGAACACGGCGACCGCGAAGAGGCTGAAGACACTGACCCAGACAAAGAAGACGCGGGCGACGAGGACGGGTTCGATGCCCAGCGTGAGCAGCAACCAGAACACCGCCAGGTTCGCGGCGAAGAACTGGTAGACGATGGGTACGAAGCGACCGCGCGGCAGCCTCGCGACGAGTGCGCCGTAAAGCGGCTGCGCGACCAGTAGCGTGACGAAGGTGGCGGTGAACAACCACGGCAGCGCCTTGACGCCGCCGGCGATGCCCATGCGGTCGCGCAGCGGGCGCAGCACGTAGTAGCTGGCCAGCAGCATGAAGAAGTAGGCGAACGACCAGAGGGCCGCCGCGCGCTCGTTCGGCGTGGCCGGCACCGCCCGCCGCAGCCAATGGGCCAGCGCGGTCATTGTCCGAGCGACAGTGTCTTCCTGAGGTCGGCCGCGCTCACCGCTTGCCCGTAGCCTGGGGCACTGCGCTGGAAGCGACGCGCGTCGGCGAGCCTGCCGACGACCACTGGTTCGAAGCCGGCGTCACGCACCAGCGAGGCGGCGATCTGCACCGCGGCGGCGTCGTCGCCGGCGAGCGGGATCGCCATGCGCGGCTCGGCGCGGTTGGCCTCGCGTTCGAGAATCGTGGAGCCGAGCGTGTTGAACGCGCGCACCAGCCGCGCCGCGGGCAGGTACTTCTGCGAAGTGAGGCCGATGCCGTTCTGCTCGACTTCACTGGCGATGGCGCCGTCGCGCGACTCGACGGCATTGCCTGCGTCGAGGACCACCTTGCCGGCGAGCCGGGCGCTGAAGTCGTTGCCGATTTGCGGCATGGCGCCGTACGGCACGGCGAGCAACACCGCCTCGCCGAAATCGATCGCCTCGGCCACACTGCCGGCGCGCGCCAGCGGCCCGAGTTTGGCGACCAGCGCCTGCGTCTGGTCCGGGTCGCGCGACGAGAACATCACCGGGTGGCCCGCCTTGATCCAGAGGGTGCCGACAGTGCTGCCGAGGCGACCGGAGCCGATGATGCCCAGACGCTTCGGGGTGGCGGCTGAGGCCTGCGCCCGGGCGCCGCCGGGCCGCAGCAGGAGGGTTCCGGACAGCGCTACAGCGAGAGCCAGCAAATCCCGGCGCCGTGGATGCAAAGATTCGTCGTGCAGGTCCATGCTGTGGATGATCACTCTGTGCTCCGAGCCGCGCAAGGGGATGTATTTTGACGAGGAGTGACCTGCGCCTGGCCTTGACGGTTGTCGTGATCGCTGCCGCGGTCTGCGCTGGTCCTCGACGCATGTCGCCATTGCTGATCGCTCGCGGCGCTTACCTGCCGATCACGGCGCTACCAGGCATCGAAGAAGCGGTCGCGGGACCGACGCCGGCAAGCTGAGTCGCGGCGCGGATGCGCTCCGGCGACAGCGGCAGCTCGCGAAAGCGCACGCCGGTCGCGTCGGCGACGGCATTGGCGATGGCCGCGGCAGTTGGCCCCTGGGTCGCTTCGCCGGTGCCCAGGAACGGTTGTCCGGGCTGGTCGACGATGACCACGTCGATGCGGTCCGGCACCTGCGGGAAGCGCAGGATTGG
>DAIMIM010000151.1:0-7239 GCA_036722755.1 Caldimonas sp.
CCCGCTGCCTGCCGCTGCTTCCAGCCTTTCTGGACGTCGTGCCACAGCATCGCCGCCAGCATGAAGCTCGGCGCCACCGGCTTGCCCGCAGCGACGCGCGCATCGGTATCGGCCAGCGCCGCGCGAACGAACTGCTCGCGGCCGTCGTGGGCTTCAGCCTCGTCGAGAGCGACGTCGAGCACCGGGAAGACGCCGCGGTGCAGGCCGAGCTTCTTCAGCTCGACGATCGAGGCCAGCGCATGGCCGGTCTGCAGCAGCTTGATCATCTCGTCGAAGGTGCGCGACTGCGGCACGTTGTCGAGCAGGGCCGCCATCTCCTTGATCGGCGCGCGCGTCTTGGCCTCGATCTCGAAGTTGAGCTTGGCCGCGAAGCGGACCGCGCGAATGATGCGCACCGGGTCTTCGCGATAGCGCGTGACCGGATCGCCGATCATGCGCAACAGCTTTTTCTTCACGTCCCTGATGCCGCCGTGGTAGTCGACGACGACCTCGCGCAGCGGGTCGTAGTACATCGCGTTGATGGTGAAGTCGCGCCGCGCGGCGTCTTCGATCTGCGGGCCCCAGACGTTGTCGCGCAGAACGCGCCCTTCGGCATCGACGACGTGGGTCTTGCCTTCGAGCTCGCGCTTCGAGCTCTTTTCGTTGCCGGCGACCTGATCGGCGGCGGCGGCGTCGAGCACGGCGCGAAAGGTCGAGACTTCGATCACTTCGGACAGGCCGCGATCCTGGCGGCCGCGGCCGAACACGACGTGGACGATGCGAAAGCGCCTGCCGATGATGAAGGCGCGGCGGAACAGGCCCTTGACCTGCTCCGGCGTCGCGTTGGTGGCGACGTCGAAGTCCTTCGGCCGCAGGCCGACCAGCAGGTCGCGAACGGCACCGCCGACGATGTAGGCCTCGTAGCCGCCCTCGACCAGGGTCGCGACCACCTTGAGGGCGCGCTCGTCGACGAGTGTCGGGTCGATGCCATGCTCCGACTTGGGTACCTCGACGCGCTTGCCGGCGCGGGCGCCGGAGGCGTCGGTGCCGTTCTTGCCCAGGAGCCGGTCGATGAATTTCTTGATCATTGTTCGAAGAGTCTCAGGATGCGCCAGCGTCGCGCCACGGCCAGCGCTTCGAGCTCGGGCGAGGGATTGGTCGCGACCGGCTCGGTGGCGCGCTCGAGCAAGGGCAGGTCGTTGAGCGAATCGCTGTAGACGCTGATGCGCTCGAAGTCGCCCCAGTCCTCGCCGCACTCGGCCAGCCATTGTCCGATACGCAGCACCTTGCCCTCGCGGTAGGCCGGCGTGCCGGCAATCCGGCCCGTCGGCACTTGCTGCGCGTCACGCTCGAGACGGGTCGCGACGAGCTCGTCGATGCCGAACGCGGCGGCGATCGGCGCGGTGACGAGATCGTTCGTCGCCGTCACCATCGCGATGCGGTCGCCGCGCTCGCGGTGTGCGGCCACGAGCGCCAGCGCGGCCGGCTCGATGACCGGACCGATCACCTCGCGCATGAATTGCAGGTGGGCGATGGCGACCGCGTCGGCCGTACGCTCCTGCAGCGGCGCCATCGTGAAGGCGACGTAGGCTTCGATGTCGAGCCGGCCCAGCTGGTACGAGGCATAGAAGGCGTCGTTGCCGCGCTTGAACGCGACCGGGTCGACCCAGCCCAGGCGGATCATGAATTCGCCCCAGGCGTGATCGGAATCGATCGGCAACAGCGTGTGATCGAGGTCGAAGAGGCAGAGGTTCGGCGGTGCGGCGGGCATGAGACAAGAAAAATGCCGGGCGTCGTGGGTCGCGCACGCCGGTACGGCGATGATGCCGCATTGCCGAACGGCGAAAAGTCGACACCGACATGAGCGCAGGTGCCCGGTGCCGGATCGATCGCATCCGTCGCAGCCTCAGCCGGAGCTGTCTTGTTCCGCCAGCATCTGCCTGAGCAGGGGCACCGTGATGGCGCGCTTGGTCGAGAGAGAGAACTCGTCGAGACGATCGAGCAACGCCATCAGGTGCGCGAGGTCACGCGCGAAGCGGGTCAGCAGGTAGTTCATCACGTCGTCGGACAGGAAGGTGCCGCGGCGATCGGCCTCGCGGCGCAGGGCCGCACGCACCTCCGGCTCGGCGAGCGGCTGCAGGGCGAAGACGTGGCCCCAGCCGAGCCGCGTGCGCAGGTCCTCGCGGACGGCGAGATCGACCGGCGGCACGCTGCCCGCGGCGAGCACGACCGCGCCGCTGCCGACTGCATCGATGAAGAGCGAGAACGCCGCCTGCTGCTGGGCGGCGTCGAACGCATCGCAGTCATCGAAAACGATCCAGTCGCACCGCTCGGGCGGCTGCCACGGCGGCGGCGCGGCGGCGGTGAACCAGGCGACCGGTTCGCCGCGCTCCTGTGCGCGCTCGACCACGGCATGGAGCAGATGCGACTTGCCGCTGCCCGCCGCGCCCCAGAGGTACGCCGGCGGCGCGCCGGGCGCCAGAGCAAGCAGGTGAGCGATCGCCGCGGCATTCGGGCCGGGCAGGAAATTCTCGAAGGTCTGCGCCGGCTCGGGCCCGATCGCGAGCGGGATCTGCTTCAATGCAATCGAGACGCGCCGTCGTGGCCGAGCTCGGCCAGGCGCCGCTTGATGACGGGACGATCCGGCGCATCGGGGGCATGCTCCAGGTAGCCGGCCAGATCGACCATCGCCGGATGGCGCGCGCCGAGCGCGGCGTGGACGAGACCGCGGTCGCGGCGCTCTTCCCACGCATCGGGCAGCAGGATCACGAGCCGCTCGGCGACGCTGAGCAAGCGCGCCGAATCCTGGCTGCTGCGATAGATCTCCTTCAGGTTGCGCAGCATTCTTGCGATCACCTCGCGCGGCACCGCCGGCTGCAGGAACGAGCCCAGCGGCAATTCGTCGGCACCGTTTCGCCCTTGCCGACGGCGGTAGGGAACGAGCAGCCCGTCGAGCGCGTCGCGCGACATCGACTGGCCGGTGAACGGATCGATGACGATGTCGCCCTTGGGCATGCGCACCTTGGCGAGGAAATGGCCGGGAAAGGAAATGCCGTCGGCCTCGAGCTTGATCTGCGTCGCCAGCTCGACGTAGAGCAGGGCCAGCGTGATCGGGATGCCGCGCCGCGTCTCGAGCACGGCGTGCACGTAGCTGTTGCGCGGGTCGTAGTAGTCGTTGACGTTGCCGGCGAAGCCGAGCTCGTGGAAGAAGAAGCGATTGAGCACGCGCAGCCGCTGCATCGGCATCGCGTCGCGCGGGATGCGCGTCTGCAAGCGCGCCGCCAGCGCGTCGATGTCGGCGAGCGTCGTCTGCGTGTCGAGGCCCGGGTATTCGTGCTGGGCGACGGCGATCGCCGTCTCGAGCAGCGGCAGGCTCGCGTCGTCGGCGACGAGCGACGTGAAGTAGTCGAGCGCGGTCGGCGGAAGAAGCGGCAGGAGGCCGGACATCGGAGAAGTTTAGAGCCTGGCGCGCGAAGCGGCGCGAAGCGCGATACGGGATCGGCGCGACTCAGCCGGCGCCGGGCCGCCCCCAAGGCGGCTGAGCGCCCCTCGGGGGGCAGCGAACGCCGTGAGCGTGGGGGCCGACATCTCAGGCGCGGCGCGAGAAGTCGCCCGGGCGCAAGCCGGCCAGGAACAGGGTGCCGAAATAGACGATCGCCGCGGCGCCGATGCATGCCGCCAGCGCCGGCACGCGGATCGTCTCGTGGCCGGCCAGGCCGATCCAGTCGACGCTCTGCTCGGCCCAGGCGAGAACGCCGCCCAGCAGCGCGCTGGCGACGCCCACCGCGAGCGCGAACTTCGCCCAGCCCGGTTCGGGCCGGTACCAGCCGCCGCGGCGCAGGCCGATGAACAGCCAGGTCGCGTTGATCAGCGCGCCGACGCTGACCGACAGCGCCAGCCCGACGTGGCCGAGAAACGGCACGAAGACGACGTTCATGGCCTGGGTCAGGACCAGGACGATGATGGCGATCGTCACCGGCGTGCGCATGTCCTGCCGCGCGTAGAAGCCCGGAGCGAGGATCTTCACGCCGATCAGGCCGATCAGGCCGACGCCGTAGCCGCGCAGCGCGGTGGCCGTCTTGACGACCGCGAGTGCATCGAAATGACCGCGCTGGAACAGCGTCGCCACGAGCGCTTGCGGAAAGACGAGCAGGCCGATGGTGCACGGCACGGTGAGCACGAAGGTCAGCCGCAGGCCCCAGTCGAGCAGGCCGGAGTAGCCTGCGGCGTCGTCGCGCGCCTGCGCCGCGGCCAGCTGCGGAATCAGCACCGAGCCGACGGCGACGCCGAGCAGCGCGGTCGGAAATTCCATCAGCTGCGAAGCGAACTGCAGCCACGTCACGGCACCCACGCCCTGGTGCGACGCGATCTGCGTGTTGATGAGGACCGAGATCTGCGCGACCGAGACGCCGAGCAGCGCCGGCGCCATCTGCTTGACGACGCGGCGAACGCCCGGATGACGCCAGGCGTCGCGCAGGGCCGCGAGACTCGCGCCGATGCGCGGCAGGCAGCCGACCCGGCGCAGCGCCGGCACCTGCACCGCGAGTTGCAGCACGCCGCCCGCCATGACGCCGACGGCGAGCGCATAGACCGGCGGCAGGCCGGCACGCCGGAACACCGGCGCCAGCGCCCAGGCGGCGGCGATCATCGCCACGTTCAGCAGCACCGGCGTGGCGGCCGGCACGGCGAAACGCTTCCAAGTGTTGAGCACGCCGGCCGAGAGCGAGACCAGCGAGATCAAGGCGATGTACGGGAACATGATCCGCGTCATGACGACGGCTTCGTCGAACTGCGCCAGTCCCGATGCCATGAGCCAGACGACCAGCGGCGCTGCCGCGATGCCGACCACGCAGGTGGCCGTCAACGCCATGAAGAGGACGGTTGCGACGGCGTCGATCATTCGCCGCGTCGGCTCGTCTCCATCGGTGGCCCGCGCATGAGCCAGCGCGGGAACGAAGGCCTGTGTGAATGCGCCTTCGCCGAACAGGCGGCGCAGCAGGTTGGGAATGCGGAAGGCGACGTAGAACGCATCGAGCGAGGCGCCTGCGCCGAAGGCCGAGGCGACGACGATGTCGCGAACCAGGCCGGTGACGCGGGAGGCCAGCGTGAACAAGGAGATCGTCGACGCCGCCCGGAGCAAATTCATGGGTGCCAATGCTATACTCGCGGTCTTTGCCAAAACCAGCTAGGGACTGCCCACGCAGCCGCTACGCACAGCTTCCATACCGCCCATGGCCACCGCCGCAAAAGCCAAGAAGAAAACCGTCCGCATCGCGTCGGGCCTCAAGCGCGTCCGTCAGGACACGCGCCTCAACGCCGCCAACACGGCGATGCGCTCGCACTTCCGCACGGTCATCAAGAATGTCCAGAAGGCGGTCGACGCCGGCGACAAGACCAAGGCCACCGAGTTGCTGAAGGCTGCACAGCCGGTGATCGATTCCGTCGCCGACAAGGGCCTCTTCCACAAGAACAAGGCGGCGCGCCACAAGAGCCGCCTGTCCGCCAAGGTGAAGGCGCTGGCCGCTGCCGCCTGAACAAGCGCTTGCGCGCCGACCAAGGGCTCGCCATGCGAGCCCTTTTTCATTTTCGATCGCCACTCCGACCTCCTGTCAGACGCCTTCGGGCGAATCGACGACGACGAGCTGGTTGTCGCGCGCGAAGTTCATGACGAAGTCCCAGGCCATCGGCTCCATTTCGCGCAGCTCCGGATCGACGAGCACCCCTCTCACGCCGCCGATCTGTCGCGGCACGCAGTAGGGCGAATAGCCGATGAAGGAGCCGAGGCCGCCGCCGCTGTCGGGCCGGAAGCACTGCATGGCGCCGGCGAGTCGCTCGGCCCAGTCGCTCGGCCGGAACGGTTTGCCGTCGACGGTCACGCCCTGGATGAAGACTGCTCTGGGTTCGGCCACGCGCTGCAATGAAAGTCGAGCGCGATTGTCGCCCGCGCGATGCGTCGCTGCTGCGTTGCAACATC
Source organism: Caldimonas sp. (assembly GCA_036722755.1). Taxonomy (GTDB): domain Bacteria; phylum Pseudomonadota; class Gammaproteobacteria; order Burkholderiales; family Burkholderiaceae_C; genus Schlegelella_A. The sequence goes on from DAIMIM010000151.1 coordinate 5,954, forward strand.
GCCGCGCCTGTGGACGAATGCCGGCTTTAGAATCGCTCCCCCTTTCGCTGCCCTTGCGAGTGCCGCCATGAACGCGCCAGAGAAGTTCCCCGTGTCGCCCGAGCCGCACGTCATGAAGACCTATGGGCGCCTGCCCATCGCGCTGGCGCACGGGCGAGGCTGCTGGCTCTGGGACACCGAAGGCAGGAAGTACCTCGACGGGCTCGCCGGCATCGCCGTCAACACGCTCGGTCACGGCCACCCGAAGCTCGTGCCGGCGCTGCACGACCAGGTCTCCAGGCTGATCCACAGCTCGAACTACTACCTCGTGCCGCTGCAGGAGCAACTCGCCGCCAAGCTGTGCGAGCTTTCGGGCCTCAGCAACGTCTTCTTCTGCAACTCCGGCCTCGAGGCGAACGAGGCGGCGCTGAAGATCGCGCGCAAGTTCGGGCACGACCGCGGCATCGATCGGCCCGAGATCGTCGTCTACGAAGCCGCCTTCCACGGCCGTTCGATCGCCACGCTCTCGGCCACCGGCAACCCGAAAGTGCAGGCCGGCTTCGGCCCGCTCGTCGAAGGCTTCGTGCGCGTGCCGCTCAACGATTCGGCGGCGATCGAGAAAGTCGCCGCGACCCATCCGAACGTGGTCGCCGTCTTCCTCGAGGTGATCCAGGGCGAAGGCGGCATCCGGCCGACGACGACCCACTACCTGAAGGAAGTGCGCCGCATCTGCGACGAGCGCAACTGGCTGCTGATGCTCGACGAAGTGCAGTGCGGCATGGGCCGCACCGGCAAATGGTTCGCGCACCAGTGGGCCGGCATCAAGCCCGACGTCATGCCGCTTGCCAAGGGGCTCGGCTCCGGCGTGCCGGTCGGCGCGGTCGTGTGCGGGCCGCGCGCGGCCGACGTCCTCGGGCCGGGCAACCACGGCACGACCTTCGGCGGCAATCCGCTGGCGATGCGGGCCGGCGTCGAGACGCTGCGCATCATGGAAGAAGAAGGCCTGCTGCAGAACGCCGCCGTCGTCGGCGCTGCGCTGAAGGGCGGGCTCGAGCGCGAGCTTGCCGGCGTCGCCGGCGTGGTCGAGGTGCGTGGCCAGGGCCTCATGATCGGCATCGAGCTCGATCGCCCGTGCGGCGCGCTGCTCGGTCGCGCCGCGCAGGCCGGCCTGATGATCAGCGTCACCGCCGATCGCGTCGTGCGCCTGCTGCCGGCGCTGATCCTGTCGCGCGAAGAGGCAGAGCAGATGGTCGCCCTGCTCTGCCCGCTCATCAAGGAATTTCTGGCAACGCCTGCGGCATGAAGCC
>DAIMIM010000152.1:0-7207 GCA_036722755.1 Caldimonas sp.
GCCGTGGCTCGCGACCTGCCAGGCCACGAGGTAGAGCAGCGGCCCGGTGCCGGCGAACACCACGCGCGGGCCGATCAGGGTGGCCTGGAACTTGAGCGCCACCTGCGCCGCGCCGAGGGTGTAGACGCCTGGCAGCGTCCAGCCGGGGAAGGGCAGCACGCGGTCGGTGGCGCCGGTGGCGAGGATGAGCGCGTCGAACGGTTGCGTGCGCGTGCGGCCGGCGTGCAGCAGCTGCAGCGCGTTCGCTTCCACTTGCCAGACGAGCGTGTCGGGTCGGTAGTCAACGTGCGCGCGCAGCGCTTCGAAGCGATCGAGCACGGCCGCGGCGCGGCCGGCCTCGAAACCGTAGAGGTCGCGCCGCTCGCGCTGCATCGCTTCGGGCGGCTGGCGGTAGATCTGGCCGCCGAAGCGCTGGGCTTCGTCGATGACGATCGGCCGCTCGCCGGCCGCGACCAGCCGCTCGGCGGCGCGCATGCCGGCCGGGCCGGCGCCGACGATGACGAAGCGCTTGCCTGTCATGGCCCCGCTCTCGTGCGCGCTTGCATGCCGAGCAGGCGCATCGCTGTCATCGCCGCGCTCCGGTGCGCAGCTGCATGCCGGGCACGAGCGGCGTGGTGCAGGCGCGCAGGCGCTCGCCGCTCTCGAGCTGCACCCAGCAGTCCTGGCAGGCGCCCATCAGGCAGAAGCCGGCGCGCGGCGCGTCGCTGAAGTCGCTCTCGCGCAGGCGCTCGCCTTGGGTGAGGATCGCGGTGAGCACGGTGTCGCCTTCGAGCGCGGTGCAGGCGCGGCCGTCGAGCGTGAAGGCGATCTCGTCGCGCGGCGCGAGGCCTTCGATGCGCCTGAGGATCGGCGTGCCGCTCAATGCTGCCCCACCAGCACCTTGTCGAGGCCGTAGAGGCGGTCGAGCACGATCATGGCCGCGGCCGTCACGGCGACCATCAGCGCCGAGACGGCGGCCATCATCGGGTCGATCGATTCGGTGGCGATCATGTACATGCGCACCGGCAGCGTCACCGTCTGCGGCGAGGTGATGAAGATCGACATCGTCACCTCGTCGAAGCTGTTGATGAAGGCGAGCATCCAGCCGCCCGTGATGCCGGGCAGCATCAGCGGCAAGGTGATGCGCCGAAACGCCGTGAGGTGGCTCGCGCCGAGCGAGAGCGCCGCCTGCTCGGCACTGCGGTCGAGCCCGGCGAGCGCGGCCACCACCAGGCGCAAGGCGTAGGGCGTGACGATCACGACGTGGGCCAGCGCCAGCCAGGTGGTCGAGCCGCGCGCGCCGACGAGCGCGAAGAGGCGCAGCATGGCCACGCCGAGCACCAGGTGCGGCACGATCAGTGGCGAGAGCAGCAGGCCGTTGAGCGCCTGCCGGCCGGGGAATTCGTAGCGCGCGATGGCGATGCCGGCCGGCACCGCCATCGCCACCGACAGCGTGGCCGCGACGGTGGCCACGCCCAGGCTGTTCCAGAACGAGTGCATCAGGTCGGAGTGCTCGAACACGGCGCGGAACCAGCGCAGCGAATACGTGCCCCACGGAATCGAGAGCGTGTTCTCGGGCGTGAAGGCCACCAGGCAGACGATCACCAGCGGCGCAAGCATGAAGACGGTGACGCAGGCGTGGAACGCCATCGCGATGGGGCCGGTTCTTCTCACGACCGGCCCATCCGCTTCGCGTAGCCGCCTTCGAGCACGGCGTTGTAGGTGAGCATGACGACGAGGTTGATCACCAGCAGCGCCAGCGCGATCGCGGCGCCGAGCGGCCAGTTCAGCTCCTGCAGGTACTCGTCGTAGATGACCGTGGCCACCATCTTGAGGCGCCGGCCGCCGAGCAGGCCGGGGATCACCAGCGCGCTCGCACTCAGCCCGAACACGATCAGGCTGCCGGAGAGCAGGCCGGGCGTGATCTGCGGCAGCACGATGCGCCGCATCACCGTCCACTGCGAGGCGTTCAGCGAGAGGGCGGCGCTCTCGACCATCGGGTCGAGCTTTTGCAGCGACGTCCACACCGGGATCACCATGAACGGGAGCATCACGTGCACCAGCGCCACGACGACGGCGGTGGGCGTGTAGAGCATCTTCACGACGCCGATGCCGAATGCGCCGAACACGTGGTTCACCACGCCGTTCGGCCCGAGCAGCAGGCTCCAGCCGAAGGCGCGCACCACCACCGAGACGAGCAGCGGCGCCAGGATCACCAGCAGGAAGATGGAGCGCCAGGGCTTGCCCATGCGCGAGAGGATGTAGGCCTCGGGCGCGCCGACGAGCACGCAGATCAGCGTCACCAGCGCGGCGATCCAGCCGGTGCGAAAGAAGATCTCGTAGTAGTACGAGTCGCCGAGCACGAGCGCGTAGCTCGCGAGCGTGAAGCCGGGCTGCACGCCCTTCTCGGCGTCGTACTGCTGGAACGAGAGCAGGGCGGTGAGCGCCAGCGGCAGCAGCACCATCAGTGCGAAGAGCGCGAGGGCGGGCAGGCTGAGCGCGTAAGGCGTCCAGCGCGACGAGGTGTTGGTGGCAGCGCTCATGGCGCCTTCGCGACGAGGCGCGCCACGTCGTCGGCCCAGGCCAGGTGCACGGCCGCCTGCTCCGCGATCGGCGCGCTGCCGTCGTTGGCGGCGCTGACCTCGAGCTCGCCGAGCGGCGTGCTCACGCGGTAGAGCCATTGGCTGCCGAGGAAGAAGCGCTCCTCGACGCGGCCGGCGAGCGTGCCGCGTGCCTCGTCGGTGAAGAAGAGTTTTTCGGGGCGCAGGCAGACGGTGACGTGCGCTCCGTCGGCGAAGCCGCTGGCATCGACGCGCACGCGCTGGCCGTGCCCGAGCACCGCTTCGTCGCCCGCGGCACTGCGCAAGACGGTGCCGGGCAGCAGGTTGGTCTTGCCGACGAAGCCCGAGATGAACTCGCTCTTCGGATGCTCGTAGAGCCGGTAGGGTGCGTCGACCTGGGTGGCGCGGCCGGCTTCCATCACCACCACGCGGTCGCTGATCGAAAGCGCCTCGGCCTGGTCGTGCGTGACCATGATCGTGGTCGTACCCACCTTGCGCTGGATGCGGCGCAGCTCGAACTGCATCTCCTCGCGCAGCTTGGCGTCGAGGTTGGAGAGCGGCTCGTCCAGCAGAAGGATCGGCGGCGAGATCACGAGGGCGCGGGCGATGGCCACGCGCTGGCGCTGTCCGCCCGAGAGCTCGCGCGGGTAGCGCAGCGCGAGCGCGTCGAGGTGCACGAGCTCGAGCATCTGGGCGATGCGCGCGTCGCGCTCGTGCTTCGGCATGCTGCGCATCTCGAGGCCGAAGCTGACGTTCTCGGCCACCGTCATGTGCGGGAAGAGGGCGTAGCTCTGGAACACGATGCCGAGGCCGCGCTGGTTCACGGGCAGGTTCGTGATGTCGCGGCCGTCGAGCGTGATGCGGCCACGCGTCACCGGGATCAGGCCGGCGATCGCCTGCAGCGTGGTCGTCTTGCCGCAGCCCGAAGGGCCGAGCAGCGAGATGAACTCGCCGCGCTCGACCGATAGCGTCATGTCGATCAGCGCGCCGAAGTCGCCGTAGTACTTCGACACGCCCTCGAGATTGAGAAACGACATGAGGAGGCTCCCCCGAGCTGCCCCGTCTGGAATGCGGGCTCGAACCGGTGTCGGCAAGGATATCTGCTGCGGCGCGAGAATGGCCCCGACGCCATGCCGGCGAGAGTGCGCGATGCAGATTTCCTCTGACGTTGAAGACGACAAGGCCTGGACGCGAGCGATCGAGCTCGATCGGCTGCGCGCGTCGGGCCGGGCCACGGTCAAGCTCGGCTCGAAGCAGCTCGCGTTCTTCCTGCACGAGGGCGCCGTCCACGCTTGCAACAACCGCTGCCCGCATGAAGGCTATCCCCTGGTCGAAGGCGCGCTCGACGCCGAGAGCTGCGTCCTCACCTGCCACTGGCACAACTGGAAGTTCGATCTCAAGACCGGCGCCAACCACTACGGCGGCGACAGCCTGCGCATCTACCCGGTTAAGGTCGACGTGGCCGGCGTGGTCTGGGTCGATGCGCGCGAAGCGCCGGCCCACGAGCGCATGCAGCAGGCGCTGGCCCAGCTCGACGCGGCCATGGCCGACCACGACGCGCCGCGCATCGCCCGCGAGCTGGCGCGCCTGGGCCGCGCCGGCGCGGCGCCCGAGGTCGCGCTCGCGCACGCCATCGAGCGCAGCCACGATCGCCTGCGCTACGGCATGACCCACGCCTACGCGGGCGCCGAGGTCTGGCTGCGGCTGCGCGACACCATCACCGGCGAAAGCGAGCAATTGGCCTGCGCTGCCGAAGCGCTCTCGTACATCGCCTACGACACCTTGCGCGAGCCGACGTTCGCCTTCGCGCTTTCAACAGACGAAGCGCCGCAGCGCTGGGACGCGCCGGCCTTTCTCGCCGCCGTCGAAGCGCAGGACGAAGCCCGGGCAGCATCGCTGCTCGTCGGTGCGTTGGACCACGACGGCCTCGCCTTCGCCGATCTCGAGCCCACGCTCACCGCTGCCGCGCTCGCCCACTACAACGACTTCGGCCACGCCCTGATCTACCTGGTGCACGTGGGCGGCCTGGTCGCCCGCCTCGGCGCTGCCGTGCAGCGGCCCTTGCTGCTGGCCTGGCTGCGCATGCTCGTCTACGCGACGCGCGAAGATCTGCTGCCCGACTTTCGCCACTACGCGTCGTCGCTGGCGCAGTGGCCTGCGCATGCGCCCGGCGATGGTGACGACGCAGGGCAAGGTGCCGGGCTCGACGCCGCGCCCTTCGTCGGCCGCAGCGTGCGCGACACCCTCGCGGCCACGCTCGCCGCTGCCGCGCACGCCACGCCGCTGCAACTGCACCACGCGCTGATGCAGGCTTCGGCTTTGCATCTGCTGCGCTTCGACACCGCCGTCGAGCAGCGCACCGAGAACCCGGTGGCCGACAACGTCGGCTGGCTCGACTTCAGCCACGCGCTCACCTTCGGCCACGCGGTTCGCCTGCGTTGCACGCGCGAGCCCGCGCTGTGGCCGCAGGGACTGCTGCAGATGGCGCTCTTCGTCGGCCGCAACACGCCCTATCTGGCCGCCGACGACGCGGCCATGCCGGCCCTGCGCCGCTGGGCCGTGGCGGATGCGCAGGCCTTCGACGCGCAGTGCGTCGCCACGCTGCTCGACCATGGCCTGGCCCTCTACATCTTGCCGGTCCACCTGCTCAAGACCTGGTCGGCCGTGCGCGACGAGATCGCGCTCGGCGTTCCCGATGGCGTTGAGCAGGCCCTGCGCGCGGCCGTCAATCGCCTGTTCGGCGCCCGCTTCAAGCAGCGCCACGTGCTGCGCACGGCGCACCAGGCGGTGGGCTTCGTGGCGCGGGAAGACTGAGCTCGTCGTCGGCTCGGCGCTGGGTGACTCGGCAGTGCTAGCCTGTCTGGAAGCATACGATTGCATTTAGTTAGCCTATAAGGTATCATTTATTGAGTACAGATAGCCTATAGGGTATTAACTTGTCATCAGAATTCAACCGTCTTCGTCTCGATCAAACGAGCCAATCGCTGCACAGCGCCGCCCGGCTCCACGGTGTTCAAACGCCCCAGGGCGGCTGGCTGCGTGCCATCCGCGAGGCACTGGGTCGAACTCAACGCCAACAGGCGGGCCGCCTCGGCATCGCCGGTCCGACCCTCCACAAGTCGGAGCGCGCGGAATCGGAAGGTCGCATCACCCTCGCTCAATTGCGCAAGCTTGCCGAGGGTCTGGATTGCGAGCTGGTCTACGCACTCGTCCCTCGGCGGCCGCTGAAAGAAGTCGTCGAGGCTCAGGCCGACCTGGTGGCACGCGAGCAGGTTCGTGGCGTCGCGCACTCGATGAGCCTCGAAGACCAACGGCCATCCGAAGAGTTCACCGAAAAGCAAGTGGCACAGAGGCGCCTCGACCTCTTGGCTGGCAAGTGGTCCAACCTGTGGCGCTAGGGTCCGAATCGAATTTCGGTCAGACGCCGCTCGACCCGGATGAAGCGAGCCAACTCGTCCCTTCGCACCTGGTGACGCAGGCGGCACTCAACGAGTGGGAGCAAGCCAACATCTTGCAAGCCGTTCGATGGCTTGCGCGCGCCCGTGTGGGCGAGGTGTTGACCGAAGGATTCTGCCGCGAGCTGCATCGACGAATGTTCGGACGAACCTGGAAGTGGGCCGGCACGTTTCGCCTCTCGAACAAGAACATCGGCTGTGACTGGACCGAGGTGCCCGTGCGTTTGCGCCAGTTGCTGGACAACGCTCGCTTCTGGCTCGACGAGAAGGTCTATCCGGTCGACGTCGCGGCGGCGCGCTTTCATCACCAGCTCGTGCTCGTGCACCCGTTCCCCAACGGCAATGGCAGGCACGCGCGGATGATGACCGATCGCTGGCTTCGCCAGTGCGGCACGAAGCCGTTCAGCTGGGGAGCTGGCGCAGACCTCGTCGCGCAAAGCACCGCGCGTGACCGCTATCTTGCGGCGCTGCGCGCTGCCGACAACGGCGATTGCGAGCCTCTGCTGGCGTTCTTGCGCAGCTAGCTCGCATTGGAAAGAGACTATCTACCAGCCTTGACTCATCATCTCAGCTCGTGCAACGCAAATGCACTACATTTGCAGCATGAAAACCGCCACGATCCCATCCGTCCGCGTCGAGCCGGAGCTGCGCGCAGAAGTCGAGTCGCTGCTCGGCGAAGGTGAAACAGTCTCCGAGTTCGTGGAGGCTTCGGTCCGCGCGACCGTGCTGCGCAGGCGCAACCAGGCGGAGTTCATCGCCAGGGGCATGCGCTCGCTCGACGATGCGCGCCGCACGGGTGACTACGTCGAAGCCGATGCGGTCGTGCAGAAGCTTCAGCGCAAGTTGGACGCTGCGCGCAAGCGCAAGCCGGCGACACGGCGGTGAATTTTCGGGTCCGCCTGACCCGCGAGGCAGAAGCAGACCTGGAGCGCTTGTTCGACTTCGTTGTCGACCGCGAGCTCGAGCGAGATGGTGGCGATCTCGACTTGGCCGAGCAAGCACTTGTCGCCATTCGCGCGGGCGTTGCCACGCTGAAGACCTCGCCCTTCACGTGCCGCAAAGCGGGCCAGAGCCCCTTCCTGCGCGAACTGATCGTTCCGTTCGGTCGCTCGGGCTATGTGGCGCTCTTCGAGATTTTCGGCAGCACCGACGTCATCGTCTCGGCGGTACGCCACCAGCTCGAAGAGGACTACCACTAGGCCGCGGGAGATT
>DAIMIM010000153.1:0-7178 GCA_036722755.1 Caldimonas sp.
AGCCGATCACCGTCAACCTGCTGCCGGGACAGGACGTGCTGACCGTCAGCGACATGCACAGCAAGATCGACGCGCTGCTGCGCGGCCTGGGCTGCGGCTTCGTGCCCGAGCCGATGGCCCGCGACCACATCGAGGCGGGCCGGCTGGTCGTCAAGGTAGTCGAGCGAAGGCAGCTCGATTCGCGCCTCGGCTATGCCTGTCGTACACCGGTCGCGGTGCGCGGCGCTGCGCGCAAGGCGCAGCCGGGCCTGGCATTGCGCTGGTGGCTCGAACGCCTCGAGAGCCCGGCGACGCGAGCCGCCTTGCTGGAGCGGCACGGCAGCCGCGTCGGCGATCGGTCGATGCGCGGATGACCGCGCTTGCGCAGTCGGCGTCGCGCCGCATCGGCGCAATGGACGGCCCGTGATGGCGACACCCTACGTCGGCCGCTTCGCGCCTTCGCCCACCGGCCTGCTGCATGCCGGCTCGCTGGTCGCGGCGCTCGCGTCGTGGCTCGATGCGCGCGCCCATGGCGGCCGCTGGCTCGTTCGCATCGAGGACATCGACACGCCGCGCAACGCCGCCGGCGCGACCGAGGCCATCCTCGCGCAGCTGCAGCGCTGCGGGCTTGTCGCCGATGCGCCGCCGCTGCTGCAATCTGCACGCGGCGCGCACTACGCCCGGGCCCTCGAGCAGCTCATCGCGTCGGGCGATGTCTATCCGTGCGGCTGCTCACGCAGCGATCTCGCGCGCGCCGCGGCGCCGGCGTCCGCTGCGCACGAGCGCCACGCCGAACGCATCTATCCGGGCACCTGCCGCGACGGACTCGGCGGCAGGACAGCCCGCTCCTTTCGCCTTCGCACGACCGGGCTCGACGACGACGGGCGCACTGCTGCAGAGATCGCCTGGACCGATCGACGACTTGGGACAGTGCGCCAGGACGTCGCCGCGAGCGTGGGAGATTTCGTGCTCGAGCGTGCCGATGGCGTCTGGGCCTACCAGCTCGCCGTCGTCGTCGACGACGCGGCGCAAGGCGTGACCGACGTCGTTCGCGGCGACGATCTGGCGAGCAACACGGCGCGCCAGATCCTGCTGCAGCGCCGGCTCGGCCTGCCAACGCCACGGTACCTGCACACGCCGCTCGTCCTCGCGCCGAACGGCGAGAAGCTCTCGAAGCAGACAGGCGCCCTGCCGCTCGATCCAGCCGCGCCCCTGGCCTGCCTGCGCGACGCGGGCGCGGCGCTCGGGCTCGACGCGCCCGGCACGACGGTTGCTGCATGGCTCGCTGCCGCTGTCGACCGATGGCGATCGGCCTGGGGCGTTTGCTGACCTCGGCGCGCCTGTCCTCGGCGGCTGGCATCATTCGACGCTTGCCCATTTCCATCCAAGGCTCCGCGTCATGCAAACCACTTCTTCCGGACTGCAGTTCGACGACACCGTTCCCGGCACCGGCAAGCGCGCCGAAGCCGGACAGCCGGTCTCCGTTCACTACACCGGCTGGCTCTACGTCGACGGCGCCAAGGGCGCCAAGTTCGACTCCAGCAAGGACCGTAACGACCCGTTCGAGTTCGACCTCGGCGCTGGCCGCGTCATCCAGGGCTGGGACGAGGGCGTCCAGGGCATGCTCGAAGGCGGTACGCGCGTGCTGGTGATTCCGCCGCACCTCGGCTATGGCGCGCGCGGTGCGGGCGGCGTCATTCCGCCCGACGCGACGCTGATGTTCGAAGTCGAGCTCCTGCAGGCCTGACGGCGCACGCATGCCCGTCCGCTACGACATCGTCCACACGACGGTGTATCGCTACCGCCAGCCGGTCACGTTCGGCGAGCATCGCGTGATGTTCCGCCCGCGCGACAGCCACGATCTGCGCGTGCTCGCGACCGATCTCGACGTCAGCCCCGAGGCCGATGTGCGCATGATCCAGGATCCGCTCTCGAACTCGGTCGCGCTGGTACAGCCGCTGGAGCGCGCCGAGACCTTGCAGATCGTCTGCAGCTTCACCATCGAGCACGCGCACTCGATGAACCTCGAGCTGCCGCTCTCGCCGAGCGCCGAGATCTTCCCGTTCTCGTACACGACCGAGGAACGCTACGACCTCGAGCACTATCTGCGGCCGTACCACGACGATCCGGAGGGCGAGCTCACGTCGTGGGCGCGTCAGTTCATCCGCACCGACGGGCCGACCCGGACCCGCGACCTGCTGATCGCGATGAACCAGCACATCCGCGAGCAATTCAGCTATCTCGCACGCGACGAAGAGGGCACGCAGCCGCCGCTCGAGACGCTCAAGCTCGGCAGCGGCTCATGCCGCGACTTCGCGCTGCTGATGATGGAAGGCGCGCGGCGGCTCGGCGTTGCCACGCGCTTCGTCTCGGGCTATCTCTACGACCCGGCGCTCGACGGCGGAGAAGACGGCGGCACAGTCGGCGCCGGCTACACGCACGCCTGGCTGCAGGCCTACCTGCCGGGAGCCGGGTGGGTGCCGTTCGATCCGACCAACAACCTGCTCGGCGGCACGCAACTGATCCGCGTCGGCATCGCCCGCGATCCCTCGCAGGCGGCGCCGATCTCGGGAAGCTGGTTCGGCGAGACCGGCGACTATCTCGGCATGACCGTGTCGGTCACGGTCACGGTCCAGCGAGACTAGGGCCTGCGCCACCCCGGCGCGATCCCTCCCGTAGCGCTAACAGGCCCTAGCGGGCGAAGCCGCCCGGACGCGGCCGGGCCGGCGGCTTGCCGCGACCTTTGAAGGCACTGGGACCAGGGCGGCGCGCCGGCGCGCCGCGGTCGTCGCGTGACGGCAGGGCACGATCGAACGGATTGGCGCGGGCGATGGCCGGACGGCCCGGTGCATCGCTGCCGTGGCGGTGCTCGAACGGCCGCCTCGCATCGTCGCGTCGCGGTGCCCTGTCGAAGGAACGTTCCGGTGTGCGGGCGCCCGGTGCGCTCGCATACATTTTCGGCGCCGGCGTCTTCGGCTCGATGCCGACGATCGTCGTCACGGGGATCGGCTGGGTCGTGAACTGCTGGATGCGGCGAATCATGCCGGCATCCATGCGCTCGGCCAGCGTCACCGCCAGGCCGTTCTTGCCGGCACGACCGGTGCGGCCGATGCGGTGCACGTAGTCTTCCGGCTTCATCGGCAGGCCGTAGTTGACGACGTGGCTGATGGTGCGCACGTCGATACCGCGCGCCGCAACGTCGGTGGCGACGAGAACGCGCAGGCGGCCCGAGCGCAGGTCCTGCAGGACGCGGTTGCGCCGGCCCTGCGGCATGCCGCCGTGCAATGCGGCGGCGGAGTGACCCATGCCGGCCAGGCGGTCGGCCAGCCAGTCGGCGTCGCGCTGCGTGCTCGTGAAGACGAGCGCCTGCTCGATCTCGCGCTGCGTCAGGATGTGGTCGAGCAGCGCGTTCTTGTGCGCGCCGTTGTCGGCCCAGTGCAGGCGCTGCTCGATGTTGGCGTGCGTGTCGGTGTGCGACGCGACGTCGACGCGCTTCGGATCGCGCAGCAGGCTGCGCGCCAGGCCGGCGACGTTGCCGAGAAAGGTGGCGCTGTACATCAGCGTCTGGCGCGTTGCCGGCACGTGGTCGGAGATCGTGCGGATGTCGTCGATGAAGCCCATGTCGAGCATGCGATCGGCCTCGTCGAGCACGAACATCTCGACGTTGCCGATCACGGCCTTGCCGCTCTGCAGATGGTCGAGGAGGCGGCCCGGCGTGGAGATGAGGATGTCGAGCGGGCCGCGCAGCGCCTTCAGCTGCGCACCGTAGGGCACGCCGCCGACGACGGTCGCGACGCGTAGTCCCGGCACGTGGCGGCCATACACATCGGCCGCCTTGGCGATCTGGATCGCCAGCTCGCGGGTCGGCGTCAGCACGAGGATGCGCGGGCCGTAGACCGCGCCCTTCTCGCGCTTCTTCGTGACGTCGGCGCGCGCCGCGAGGATGCGCTGCAGCGCCGGCAGGATGAACGACGCGGTCTTGCCGCTGCCCGTCGCGGCCGCGACCATCAGGTCGCTGCCTTCGTTGGCCGGCGGAATCGCGGCGCTCTGAACCGTGGTGGGCGCGTCGTAGCCGGCATCGGCGACGGCACGGAGAAGGGGCTCGGGAAGGCCCAGGGATTCGAAAGTCATGGTGGTTCTTCTGTTTTCTGGTCGAACGCAACCGTCGCCGCTTGCGCGCGGCAACGCTCGAGCACCCGTGGTCGGGTGCAGGTCGGTCGCTGTGAATGTGGAGCGACGGCATCGCCGCCGACCAGTCCGCGCAGGGTTCGGCAGCAAGTGCCGAGGCGGTCAGAGGGGATGAGCTGAAAAATCGGCGCCGAATGGTTCCAGCGCTCGATACGTCACTGCCGGTGTGTTGGCAACGAAGCCCGCGATTCTATATCGGTTTCCCTAAGTCCGTCGCGTCTGGTCGTCGGCTAGGCCTGCAGGAAGTGCTGCCGGTAGTACACCAGCTCGTCGATCGACTCCGTGATGTCGGCCAGCGCCGTGTGCGCCTGCGCCTTCTTGAAGCCGGCCAGGATCTCCGGTTTCCAGCGCCGCGCCAGCTCCTTCAAAGTGCTGACGTCGAGGTTGCGATAGTGGAAGAACGACTCGAGCGCGGGCATCGTCGCGGCCAGAAAGCGCCGGTCCTGGCAGATGCTGTTGCCGCACATCGGCGACTTCGACTTGCCGACGTAGCGCTCGAGAAAGGCGATCGTCTGGCGCTCGGCCTCGGCCTCGTCGATCGTCGATGCCCTGACCCGGTCGGTCAGGCCGCTGCGGCCGTGCGTGCCGGTGTTCCAGGCGTCCATTGTCACCAGCACGGCGTCGCTCTGATGGACGGCGAAAACGGGTCCCTCGACGCGTTTGCCGAGCTGCGCATCGGTGACGACAACGGCGATCTCGATAATCCGGTCGCGCTCGGGCGACAGGCCCGTCATCTCGAGGTCGATCCAGACCAGGTTGTGGTCGTCTGGCAGGAGTTCGTCGGTCGAAGTCATCGCCGCATCGTAGCGCGCGGGCGCCCGCCTACACTTCGGCCCGATGACCTCATCGAGCTGGACACTCGTCTTCGCCGCCGCTCTGGTCGTGTCATTGGCGATGCGCGCGTGGCTGGCGACGCGGCAGTCGCGCCACGTCGCGCGGCACCGCGGTGCGGTTCCTCTTCCTTTCGCCGCAACCGTCGATCTCGCCGCGCATCGCAAGGCCGCCGACTACACGCTGGCGAAGATCCGCTTCGGCCAGTTGCAGATGATCGTCGAAGCCGTCGTGCTGGTCGGCTGGACGCTGCTGGGCGGCCTCGGCACCCTCGACGGCTGGGTTCGCGGCGCAACGCTGGCGCATTGGGGCGGCCTCGGCTATGAAGTCGCGCTCGTCGTCGCCTTCGTCGCGATCGGCGGCCTGCTCGAGCTGCCGTTCGGCCTGTATGCGACCTTCGGCCTCGAGGCGCGTTTCGGCTTCAACCGGACCACCTGGTCGCTCTGGCTCGCCGATGCCATCAAGGGCCTGCTGCTGTCGATCGCGGTCGGCCTTCCGTTGATCGCCGGGGTGCTCTGGATCGTCGCAGCGAGCGGGCCGCTCTGGTGGCTGTGGGCATGGTGCGCCTGGGCTGCGTTCAACCTGATGGCGCTGGTGCTCGTGCCGACCCTGATCGCGCCGCTCTTCAATCGCTTCGAACCGCTCGTCGACGCGCCCCTGGAAACGCGCGTGCGCGCGCTCATGGCGCGCGCCGGATTCGCGGCGAAGGGCCTGTTCGTGATGGACGGCAGCCGACGCTCGTCGCACGGCAACGCCTACTTCACCGGTTTCGGTGCGGCACGCCGGGTCGTCTTCTTCGACACGCTGCTGGCGCGCCTGCTGCCCGAGGAAGTGGAAGCGGTGCTCGCGCACGAACTCGGCCACTTCAAGCTCGGCCACATTGCGCGCCGCATCGGCGCGCTCTTCGCCGCGGGCCTGGTCCTGTTCGCCGTGTTCGGCTGGCTGGCATCGAAAGCCTGGTTCTACACCGGCCTGGGCGTCCGGCCCGCGCTCGACGCTCCCGACGGCGCGCTCGCGCTGCTCCTGCTGATCCTGGTGGCGCCGGTGTTCGGCTTTTTCGTCTCGCCGCTCTTTGCCGGGCTGTCGCGCAAGCACGAGTTCGAGGCCGATGCGTGGGCGGCGTCGCAGGCCGGCGGCAGTGCACTGGCATCGGCCTTGCTGAAGCTGCACCAGGACAACGCATCGACCCTGACGCCCGATCCGGTCTACGCACGGTTCTATTATTCGCATCCGCCGGCGGTCGAACGCCTCGCCAAGCTCACGCCCCTCCTGACGCCAAGGCCGATGCCATGACCAATTTTCTCGAGCAGAAGTGCCAGCAGCGAGCCACCGCGATGAGCGAGTCGGAGATCCGCAACCACCTGGCGCAGACCAGCGGCTGGCGCGAGGCCGATCAGGCGATCGAGAAGACCTTCGCCTTCAAGGACTGGCTCGAGACGATGGCCTTCGTCAACGCGCTGGCCTGGATGTGCCACGTCGAAGACCACCATCCGGAGCTGAAGGTCTCGTTCGATCGCTGCGTCGTGCGGTTCTCGACGCACTCGGCCGGCGGCATCTCGCGCAACGATTTCATCTGCGCCGCGAAGGCCGATGCCCTCATCGCCTTCGTCGGCTGAGCAGCCAGGGCGCGTCGTCTCCGGCCACGGCCGGCACGTCGTCGTCGAGACCGCCGACGGCGAGCGCATCCTCTGCCATTCGCGCGGCAAGAAGAGCGAATGCGTCGTCGGCGACCGCGTGTCGTGGCAGCGCTCGACCGACGAAGGTGTCATCGACGCGACCTTGCCGCGCACCAGCCTGCTCTACCGCCAGGACGCGTGGAAGACCAAGGCCTTCGCGGCCAACATCGACCAGCTGCTCGTCGTCGTCGCGGCCGAGCCGGTCTTCAGCGAATCGCAGCTGGCGCGCGCCCTGATCGCCGCGCGCGAGGCGCACATCGACGCGCGCATCGTCCTCAACAAACGCGACCTGCCGGCTTTCGCCGCTGCCGAGCAGCGCCTGGCGCCCTACGTGACGATGGGCACCGACGTGATCGCTCTGGCCTTGAAAAAGGAGCCGGCGCAGGCGCGCGAGCGGCTCGCCGACGTGCTCGGGGGCAAGTCGACGCTGGTACTCGGCCCCAGCGGCGCCGGCAAGAGCACGCTGGTCAATCTCATGGTGGCCGATGCCGCGGCGCAGGTCGG
>DAIMIM010000154.1:0-7173 GCA_036722755.1 Caldimonas sp.
GAGCCGATCGGATCGGCGTGGCCGATCGACTTTCGCGGCATCGACGCGGCCAGTCCGCTGGCCGCGCATCTCGGCGCAGCGCCCGGCACCTTCGTGCTCGTGCGGCCCGACGCCTACGTCGCCGCGACGCTTGTCGATGCCACGCCGGCCCGCATCGAATCGACTCTGCGCGCAGCGCTCGCCATGCCATGAAAACGCAGGCCAACATCCCCGACCCCGACGCCTTCCACGCCGCATGGGTCGAAGCGCACGAAGGGTTGAGCGATGCCGAAAGCGCCGATCTCGACGCGCGTCTGGTGCTGCTTCTCGCCAACCAGGTCGGCGATCAGGCGGCCCTGCTGGAATGCATCGCCGCGGCACGCGCGTCGGTGTAGCGCCTCGTCGCGTGCACCGGATCGTCGCGTGGGCCCCGGCTCAGACCGTGGCTGATCGCGTCCCGGTTTCGGGCAACCTGGGCGGCCCGGCCCGCACCCGCATGCCGCTGAAGGCGCCGGCCACGGCGGCGAAGCCGGCCGCGCAGGCGAGCGCGAAGCTCGGGCCGCGCGCGCTGTGCGCGCCCGCGGCGCTGAAGATGATGGCGAGGATCACGGCGCCCATGGTCTGGCCGCTGAGCCGTGCCGTGCCGAGCATGCCGCTGGCGGCGCCGCTTCGTGCCATGGGTGCCGAAGTGAGGATGGCGTGGTTGTTCGGCGACTGGAACAGGCCGAAGCCGATACCGCAGATCGCCATGCGCCAGGCGATGTCGGCGTTGCCCGGCAACGCCGGCAGCGCGGCGAGGAGGGCAAGACCGCAGGCGAAGATCGCCAGGCCGATCGCGCCGAGCAGTCCGTCGGCGACGCGGCCGATCAGCCGGCCGGCGACCGGTGCGGCGATGACCGTCGCGATCGGCCACGCCGTGATCAGCAGACCGGCCGTCGATGGCGTGCGCCCGTACGCTTCGAGGAGCAAGAACGGCAGCGCCACGTAGGCCAGCGATTGCGCCGCGAAGGCGGCCACGGACGTGCACATCGACAAGGCGAAGACCGGGATGCGCAGCAGGTCGAGCGGAAAGAGCGGCACCGCCTCGCGGCGCTGGCGGCGCAGATAGACCACCGCAACGGCAGCCGCGCCGACGAGCAGCAGCACGCCGGCGTGCGGGCCGAGCTGCGCTCCGGATCCCGATCCGGCGACATGCGTGCCGAGCGCATCGGCGCCGAGGACTGCAAGCCCGAACATCAGGACGTTCAAGGCGACGTCGGTCTTCTGCAGGCGCACGCCCGCGGTGGGCGCTTCGGCATTGGCCGGCAAGTTCTGCCAGCCCAGATAGAGCACCAGCATGCCGAGTGGCACGTTGATCGCGAAGAGCCAGGGCCACGACGCCACCGACAGCACCGCGGCGGCGATCGACGGACCGGCCACCGACGCACTCGCCACCGTCACCGAATTGAGGGCGATGCCACGGCCCAGCTGCCGCGCCGGAAAGATGCGCCGCACCAGTGCCCCGTTCACCGCCATCAGCCCGGCCGCGCCCAGCCCCTGGACGGCACGCGCCGCGATCAGCACGCCGAGCGCCGGCGCAAAGGCGCAGCCGATCGATGCCAGCGTGAAGAGCGAGAGGCCGCCGAGATAGACGCGCCGGTGCCCAATCAGGTCGCCGAGCATGGCGAGCGGCAAGAGCATGACCAGCGTCGCGACCTGGTACGCGGTGACGACCCAGACGGCGGCCGCAGCGTCGGCGTGCAGGCTGCGCACGATGCCGGGCAGCGCCAGGTTGACGATGGTGCCGTCGAGCACCGCCATCGAGATGCCGAGAAGCGTCACCGCCATCGCTCGATAACGTTGCGGGACGGGCAAGCCGTCAGGCACGGCGAGCGTGCCGACGCGGTCGGAAATCATCGGGAGGTGAGGGAAAAGCAGGAAGGACGCGACCGAAGACGCGCCACGAGCTTAAGGGTTTCGCGATGTCAGCAACGGGCCCGCGGTGGCTGCGCCGGGCAGTCTTGCGAGAATGCGGGCCCCGTCAAAGACTGCCGGCATGCTGCACCTTCACTATTTTCCCGGCAACGCCAGCATGTCGCCTCACATCCTCCTGGAAGAGCTCGGCGTGCCCTACGAGCTTCACTTCGTCGACCGGGCCAACGCCGCGCACAAGGCGCCGGCGTTCCTGGCCCTCAATCCGAACGGCCTGATCCCGGTGCTGGTCGACGACGCCGCCTCGCTCGCCGCCGGCGAGCCGCTGGTGCTGTTCGAGACCGCGGCGATCTGCCTGCATCTCGCCGACACGCATGCCGGCGCCGGTCTCGCGCCGCCGCTCGGCACGCCGGCGCGGGCCCATTTCTACAAGTGGCTGGCCTGGCTCACCAACACGCTGCAAGCCGCGCTCATCGTCTACTTCTATCCGGAGCGCTGGGCCGACGACGCTGCCGGGATCGCGCAGGTGAAGGCGCATGCCGAGGCGAAGATCGGCACCATGCTCGACATCCTCGATGCACAGCTCGCCGCGAGCGGCGGCCCGTGGCTGCTCGGCGAGCGCTTCAGCGCCGTCGATCCGTACGCGTTCATGCTGTGCCGCTGGACCCGCGGCTTCGGCCGGCC
Source organism: Caldimonas sp. (assembly GCA_036722755.1). Classification (GTDB taxonomy): domain Bacteria; phylum Pseudomonadota; class Gammaproteobacteria; order Burkholderiales; family Burkholderiaceae_C; genus Schlegelella_A. Next base: position 2,575 of record DAIMIM010000154.1, read on the forward strand.
GGCGCGCACGCTCGCCCACGTCTCTCCCTATCTCGATCGCATGCTGATGCGGCCGGCAGTGCAGCGCGCGCTCGCGCAGGAAAAGCTCGTCGCACCCTGGGTCTGATGCGCCTGCCGTCGACGGCGCGGTCGCCGGCGCGTGCCGCCTAGGGCCTGGGTTCGAGCCCGAGCATCTGGCGGGCGACCGCATAGCCGTACTTGTAGCTGGAGCTGTTCGGATGGAATCCATCAACAGCGAAATGCTCGCGGCGCCGGCGGCCGAAATGGCTGGCGTGGGCCGGCGCCGAGAAGTCGACGAAGGCGACCTTGTGTTGCGTCGCCGCGGTCGAGAACACGCGAACGGCGGCACGCGAGCGCGCGCCCATCACCCAGGAATACGGCGGCGGAAACAACGGCGCCAGGCTCAGGTCGGGCGGCCCGAGCCAGACGGTGCGCCGCGCGAGTCGGCCGAGCTCGTGCAGCAGCAGGTCGCAATCCCTGGCCAGGCTGCGCAGCGGCGTGTCGGCGACGATGTCGTTGGCGCCGACGTGCAGCAGAGCGATGTCGAAGTGCAGGCCCGCCTGGATGCAGCCTCGCGCCTGCTCGATCGCGACGCTGACGCGGGCGCCCGATTCGGCGACGTTGACGACGTCGGCATCGGGAAAATCGGAGGCCAGCAATCCGGCGATGGATTCTTCCGGCAACTGCGCGCCGACACCGACGCCGGTGCTGTCGCCGAGGATCAGGACGGTGAGCTCGCGTTGGGGCAGACGCCGCTCGAAGCGCCGCCCGGTCGCGGCGAGCGCCCGGGCCCGCTTGACGCCACGCCAGAACGACATGGCCTCGAGCAGCGCACCGGCCAGGACCAGCGAGGAGAGCAGGAGCGTGGTCTTTTCAAGGGCGGTGGGCGCGCGCACGGGCTTCTCCAGACGCGTGCCGGCTATTGCCAGCGCAGCGCCGCCAGGTCGTTGGCCGAGACCGGCGAGCTGCTCCACATGCCCTTGAGCCGCTTGTCGCCGACCGCGAACTGCACCGGCTGGAACAGGAAGGCGTTGACGCTGTCTCCAGCGATGCGGCGTTGCATGTCGCCGAGCAGCCTGGTGCGCAGCTTCGGATCCGTCGTGGCGTTGTAGGCGGCGAAGAGATCGCGGTAGGCCTTCGAGTCGTAGCCGTAGTAGTACGCGGGGTCGGCGTAGCGATCGAAGTCAAGCGGCTCGACGTGCATGACCACCGTCAGGTCGAAGTTGCCCTTGAACGCGCCGGAGAGCCACTGCGCCCACTCGACGTTCTCGATCTTCGCGACGATGCCCACCTTGGCGAGCTGCGCCGCGATGATCTCGCCGCCCTTGCGCGCGTAGGGCGGCGGCGGCAGCGTCAGCGTGACGCGAAGCGGCATCGTCACGCCCGCTTCCTTCAGCAGTGCCCGGGCCTTGTCGGGGTCGTGCGGATTGACGCCGGTGAGGTCGATGTAGCCGGCGTCGCTCGGCACCATGTGGCTGCCGATCGGCACGCCGAACCCTTCCTGCGCGCCGTCGATGATCGCCTTGCGGTCGATCGCCGCGGCGATGGCCCGGCGCACCCGCACGTCGTCGAAGGGCGCCTTCTTGTTGTTGATCGCCAGGATGGTCTTGCCTTCGGTGCCGCCGCTGGCGACCGCGAAGCGCGGGTCGCCCTGGAACTGCTTCAGGCTTTCGAGCGCGCCGTAGCGCGGCATGCCGTCGATGTCGCCGGCCAGCAGCGCCGCGACCTGCGCCGACGGATCGCTGATGAAGCGGAAGGTCACCCTCTTCATCGCCACCTGCGCCGCGTCGCGGTAGCTGTCGTTCTTCGTCAGCGTGATCGAGGCGCCGTGTGCCCACGACTCGAACCGGTACGGGCCGGTGCCGATCGGCTTCGTCGCCGTCGCCGCCGCGCTCTTCGGATCGAGGATCACGGCGGTGTTCTCGCCCATGCGGAACAGGAAGTTGCCGTCGGCGCTCGCCAGCACGACGATGACGGTGAACGGATCGGGCGTCTCGATCCGGCTGATGTTGTCGAAGACGGCCTTCTTGGCCTTGTTGGTCGAGCCTGGCGCCTTGTCGCGCTCGAAGCTGAACTTGACGTCGCTGGCGTCGAATGCCTCGCCGTCGTGGAAGCGCACGCCCTTGCGCAATCGGAAGGTGTAGACCTTGCCGTCGGGATCGACGCTCCAGCTCTCGGCCAGCAGCGGCGCGACCCGGCCGTCCATGTTGATCCGGGTCAGGCCTTCGAGCACGTTCAGATGCACGATCTCGCCGATCGCCGCGGCTGGCGCCATCGTCGGATCGAGCCCGGGCGCCGGCTCGAGCGTCATGCCGAGGACGACGCTGTCCTTGCGCGCCTGCGCCGCCGCGCCGGGCGACGCGGCGACCGCGGCGAGCGCGAGCGCGATCCAGGCCAGGCGCGCCGCGCGATGGGTTGCCGATCGAAGAGCAGGATGCATGGGCGCGACGTCCGTGGAGGCGCGCCACTGTACGGGAAGGGACGCGGCCGCTGCCGGCTCGAGGCCATCGGCCACGTTCGGGCGTCGGGCATACTCCTCCGCCCCCAAGGAGCCGCCATGCCCCGCGCCCGCCATGCCCCACACGCTTCGCCGGCGTCGATCCGGCCGTCGCAGGCCGCGCTGTCGCGTCGCCGCGTGCTGCTGTGGAGCGGCGCGTCGGTGGGCTTGGCCGCGGCCGGTTGCGCCAGCCACGGCCTCGCGTTGCCGCCCGACGTCGTCGCCGCGCTGGCGCCGACGGGGCGTCTGCGGGCTTCGATCAACGTCGGCAATCCGATCCTCGCGCGCCGCGATCCGGCCGGCGGCGATGTGGTCGGCGTCTCGGTCGATCTCGCGCGCGAGCTGGCCAAGCAGCTCGGCGTGGCGCTCGAGCTGCGCGTCTCCGACGCCGCCGCCCGGTCGGTCGAGATCGTCCGCGGCGGCGACGCCGACATCGGCTTTTTCGCAATCGATCCGCTGCGCAGCCAGGGCATCCGCTTCACCGCGCCCTACGTCCTGATCGAAGGCGCGTATCTGGTTCGCCAGGGCTCGCCGCTCACGAGCAACGACCAGGTCGACCGGGCCGGAACGCGCATCGTCGTCGGCAAGGGGAGCGCGTACGACCTGTTTCTCTCGCGCGTGATCAAGCTGGCGCAGCTCGAGCGCGCGCCGACCTCTCCGGCCGTGGTCGACGACTTCATCGCCCGCCGTGCCGACGTGGCGGCCGGCGTGAAGCAGCAGCTCGAGGCCGACGCAGCGCGTCTCGGCGGCCTGCGCCTGCTGCCCGGCCGGTTCATGGTGATCGAGCAGGCGATGGGCTTGCCGACGGCGCGCGGCGAGGCCGCGGCACGCGCGCTGGCGGCGTTCGTCGAGCAGATGAAGGCGAGCGGCTTCGTCGCCCGCGCGCTCGAGCGTCACGCCATCCAGGGCGCGCTCGTCGCGCCGGCGGCCTGAGGCCGAGGCTGGCACAGCCGATTGACCGGCGGGCCCGGCCTGCCGATGATCGCCGCTCCGAGACATCAAGGAGCACGCGATGGCACTGCACAGAAGCGTCGGTGGCTTGACCACCATCGCCCCCGGCGCAACCCACTACTGGACCTACGTCTATTCGCCGGATGGCCACGACGTCGGCGTCGCGATCGCGGCGCCCAATCTTCTCGAAGAGTTCGCCAACATCGAGCTCGTCGCCGAGGAGCAGGGAGTGTTCGGCCTCGACGAGGGCGACTTCACCGGCACGGCGTATCGCGTCAACATCCGCAACACCAGCGCCTTCAGCTACTCGTACAACCTGAACATCGGAGACTGGTCATGACGCCGCTGCATCCCGCCACCGTCGTCACCCAAGGCGGCCGCGTCGTCGGCGTGCAATTCGCCGCAGCGGTGACGCGCGTCGCGACGGGCCCTCGGGCGACGCTGCGCGCCGGGCCCGGGCAGGTCGCGCACCAGCTCGAGCTCGAGATGCCGGCGAAGGGCACGACGCACGACGCCATCGAGCGTTTCCATGCCGAGATCGAGCGGCGGCTTCGCGCGGCCTCGTAGCGCGCCCGGCCGGGAACGCGGCTTGCCAGATCCGGCTTGCCGAACACAGCCGCGTACCGACCGCAGGAGACGCCCATGAGCACACTGAACGCCGACAAGCGCAACGCCATCCCGGCACAGCAATTCGCCTTTCCGAAGCAGAGCAAGGAGCCGCTCGAGAACGCCGAGCACGTGCGCAACGCCATCGCCCGCTTCAACCAGGTCGAGGGCGTCAGCGACAGCGAGCGCGACACGGCGTGGAAGCACATCACGTCGGCGGCGAAGAAGTTCGGCGTCGAGGTGAAGGAGACGTCGTGGCGCGAGGTCGGCGCCGAGGCCGGCAAGAAGGCCAAGCGCTGAGCGGCGCGCTTCTCAGCGCGGGCGACTGCCGGCGCGCGGCCCGAGCCGCGGGTCGAACATGTCACGCAGCCCGTCGCCCATCAGGTTCAGGCCGAGCACGGTGAGGGCGATCGCGACGCCGGGGTAGACCGCGAGCTGCGGCGCCTGGAAGAGGTGTTGCTGCGCGTCGTTGAGCATGCGCCCCCAGGAGGGCGTCGGCGGCTGCGTGCCGAGGCCGAGGTAGCTGAGTGCCGCTTCGGCGAGGA
>DAIMIM010000155.1:0-7163 GCA_036722755.1 Caldimonas sp.
GCGGCCGCAACAAGGCCTACTGGTTCATGTTCGAGCCGCTGATGATGTCCAAGGACGTCTTCGCCAAGCTGCCGAAGGCGCAGCAGGACATCCTCATGGCGACAGGCGCCGAGCAGGAAAAGTTCGCCTACGACGCGGCCAAGGCCGACGACAAGATCGCCGCCGATGTCTACGCCAAGGCCGGCGCCAAGGTGTTCGATCTCGACGAGGCCACCGTCCGCAAGTGGCAGACGATTGCCCGCGACACGGCGTGGAAGGACTATGGCGAACGCAGCGAGACCTCGGCCGCGCTCCTCAAGGCGGCGCAAAAGCTGATCGCGTGAGCGAACCCGCCGGCGCCGAGCCGGTGCAGGCTGGTGCGGTGGGGCTGTCGGGCTTGTCGAGCCTGCCCGGTGCGGCGAGCCTGCCACCCAACGCGGCGAACGACGGCCTGGCCGGCGGCATCGACCCGGCAACACCGCGCCTGCTGCTGCCGCTGGCGCGCGCACTCGCCTTCGCCAACCGGGTACTGGTGGGCTTCGGCATGCTGGCGCTGCTGGGTGCGTCGCTGGTGCTCACCTCGAGCGTGGTGACGCGCTATCTCTTCAAGGCCTCGACCGACTGGCAGGACGAGACGGCCGTCTTCCTGCTCGTCGGCGCGACCTTTCTCTCGGGCGCCTTCGTGCAGTCGATCCGCGGCCATGTCGGCATCGAGGCGCTGTCGACGCTGTTGTCGCGTCGTGCCGACGTGGTGAGGCGCGCCGGCGTCGATCTGCTCTGCCTGGCGTTCTGCGCGCTGTTCGCGTGGAAGTCGTGGACCCTTCTGCACGAGGCCTGGGCCGAGGGCCAGACGACCTCGTCGTCGTGGTCGCCTCCACTCTGGATTCCCTACCTGCTGATGTCGCTCGGCATGACGCTCCTCGCCGTGCAGCTCTTCATCCATTTCGCCGCGAGCTGCAACCGCGTTCGCCTCCTCGCCGCCAAGCCGTCGGAAACACGCCGCTGATGTCGATGCTTTCCGTCGGCCTGGCGTTCGGAATCGTGACGCTGCTGTTCATGGCCTCGGGCGCACCGATCGCCTTCGCGCTCGGCGCCGTCGCCGTCGTCTTCATGGCGATCTTCATGCCGAGCGCATCGCTCGACACGATCACGCAGAACGTCTACGAAGAGATGGCCAGCATCACGCTGCTGTCGATTCCACTCTTCATCCTGAAGGGCGCGGCGATCGGGCGCTCCCGGGCCGGCCAGGATCTGTACGCCGCGCTGCACGCATGGCTCGGCCGCATTCCCGGCGGCCTCGGCATCGCCAACGTCTTCGCCTGCGCCCTGTTCGCGGCGATGGCCGGCTCCAGCCCGGCGACGTGCTCGGCGATCGGCTCGGCCGGCATTCCGGAGATGCGGCGGCGCGGCTACTCGCCCGGCTTCGCGGCCGGCATCATCGCTGCCGGCGGAACGCTCGGCATCCTGCTGCCGCCCTCGATCACGATGATCCTGTACGCGGTCGCCGCCGAGCAGTCGCTCGGCCGCCTCTTTCTCGCCGGCATCGGGCCGGGGCTGCTGCTGGTGGCGCTGTTCGCCGCGTATGCGACGCTGCGCTACCGCCGCGAGCACCGCAACGCCATCGCCGCGCACGCCCACGATGGCAGTGCCTCGGCGCTGCTCGACGTCGAGCACTTCACGCTGCGCCAGCGGGTCGAGATGCTGCCGCGCGTGCTGCCCTTCGTCGTGTTGCTCATCGGCGTGATGGCCGCCCTTTACGGCGGCTTCGCGACGCCGTCGGAAACCGCAGGGCTCGGCGCGCTGCTAGCCTTCGTGCTCATCGCCGTCGTCTACGGTGTCTGGCGGGTTCGCGACGTCACGCCGATCCTCGCCGCGACGCTGAAGGAGTCGACGATGCTGATGTTCATCATCGGCATGTCGCTGCTGTTTTCCTACGTGATGAGCTATCTGCACATCAGCCAGTCGCTGGCGCAGTGGATCGTCGCGCTCTCGCTCTCGAAGTGGCTGCTGCTGGCGGCGATCCTGGCGCTGGTGGTCGTGCTCGGTTTCTTCCTGCCGCCGGTGAGCATCATTCTCATGACCGCGCCGATCGTGCTGCCGCCGCTCAAGGCCGCTGGCTTCGACCTGGTCTGGTTCGGCATCCTGATGACGATCGTCATGGAGGCCGGCCTGATCCATCCGCCGGTCGGCCTGAACCTCTTCGTCATCAAGAACATCGCTCCCGACATCTCGCTCGGCGAGATCATCCGCGGCGTCATTCCCTTCGTGCTGCTGATGTTCCTCTCGGTCGTGCTGATCTGCGTCCTGCCGCAGATCGCGACGTTCCTGCCCGATGCGGTGATGGGCCCGGTCGTCGTGCGCTAGGGTGGCGACGGCCGCCGACGATGTCGAAACAACGCCATCGATGACGCCCGATCTTCTGCTCGCCGTCGATGTCGGAACGCAGAGCGTGCGCGCCATCGCCTTCGATCGCCATGGCGCCATCGTCGGCCGCGCGCAGGTGCCGTTGGAGCCGCCCTTCGAGGCGCCGCAACCAGGCTGGGCCGAGAAGGATCCGGCGTCGTACTGGAACGCGCTCGTCGGCAGCGTTCGTGCCTTGTGGACGGCCGGCGGGGTTCGCCCGGAACGCATCGCTGCGCTCGCGCTGACGACGCAGCGCGGCACGGTCGTCTGCGCTGTCGAGGACGGCACGCCGCTGCGCGCCGCGATCGTCTGGCCCGATCAGCGGCTGTGCTCCGAGCCGCCGCCGATGGGCGCGTACTGGCGCACGCTCTTCGGCATCGCCCATGCCGGCGCGCTGCTGCGCGCACTGCAACGCCAGGCCGAGGCAAACTGGCTGGCGCAGCACGAACCGGCGATGTGGCAGCGGTGCGAGCGCTTCACGCTGCTCTCGGGCTGGCTGACGCACGCGCTGGTCGGCGACTGGGTCGACTCCGCCGCATGCCAGGTCGGCTACCTGCCGTTCGACTACAAGCGCCACCAGTGGGCCGAGGCGAGGGAGTGGCAGTGGAAGGCGCTGGCGATCCGCGAGTCGCAACTGCCGCGGCTCGTCGCGCCGGCATCGTCCCTGGGCACGCTGACCGCTACTGCCGCCGAAACGCTCGGGCTGCCGCGCGGCCTGTCGGTGATCGCGGCGGCCGCCGACAAGGCCTGCGAAGTGCTCGGCTGCGGCGCGCTCGAGCCCGACACCGCGCATCTTTCGTTCGGCACCGCCGCCACCATCAACACCACGCAGCCGAGCTATCTCGAAGTGCAGCGGCTGCTGCCGGCCTACCCGGGCGCCGTGCCGGGCACGTTCAACACCGAGATCCAGATCGAGCGCGGCTTCTGGCTCGTCAGCTGGTTCAAGAACGAGTTCGCGCACGGCGAGCGGGCGTTGGCCGCCGAGCGCGGCGTCAGCGCCGAGTCGCTGTTCGACGCGCTCATCGCCTCGGTGCCGCCCGGCTCGATGGGCCTGACGCTGCAGCCGTACTGGTCGCCCGGCTTGCGCGAGCCCGGGCCCGAGGCCAAGGGCGCGATCATCGGCTTCGGCGGCGTGCACACCCGGGCGCATCTCTACCGGGCGATGATCGAAGGGCTCGCCTACGGCCTGCGCGCAGGACGCGAGCTGATCGAGAAGCGAACGAAGCGGCCGATCACGCGGCTGGTCATCTCGGGCGGCGGCGCGCAAAGCGATGGCGCGATGCAGATCGCGGCCGACGTGTTCGGTCTTGCCGCCGAGCGGCCGCGGGTGGCCGAGGCGTCGTCGCTCGGCGCGGCCATGCTGGCCGCCACCGGCCTGGGCTGGTACCCAGATGCCACCAGCGCAGCGCGGGCGATGAGCCGAAGCGAGAGTCGCTTCGAGCCCGATCCCGCGGCCGTGCGCACCTACGACGCGCTCTATCGCGAGGTCTATCGGCCGATGTATGCGCGGCTCGCGCCGCTCTATCGGCGCATCCGCGCGATCACAGGCTACCCGGCCTGACGCGTCGCTCTAGTGGGTCTCGCGCCAGTCCACCGTGCCGAAGTGGTCCTGCCCCAGCAGCGTGTAGAAGATGCCGACGCTGACCTGCGACTGTCGCTGCGTGTTCGGGTCGACGAAGTGGGCGTCGCGGAGATTGCCGACGATCTTGAACGTCACGGCCTGCTGCTTGGCGATGCGGTAGGTGAACGATGCGTCGCCGCGCACGATGTTGTCGTGGCCGCCGCTGGTGCCCGAGGCGATGCTGCTCACGAAGTAGTCGCGTGCCGCGAGGTCGAGCGAGGCCTTGTCGCTGTGCGTGAGGCGCAGCGCGACCAGCGCCTGCGGCGCGAGGCCGTAGTTGTAGTCGCGATCGCCGATCGCGCCGCGCGTCGTGCCGACCGCCGCATAGCCGACGCCGCCCATCGCCGTGCCCTGCAGCGAGATCGCGTCGGTGAGCTGCCATTGCGCGGTCGAGCCGATCGAGATGGCGGAGCTCGAGATGCGGAATGTCTGCGGCGCGATGTAGTCGTAGCTGCCGTAGATGCCCCAGACACCGCGGTAGTCCGGCCCCGACTCGTAGCTCTTGCCGATCAGCAAGCCGCGGGTCAGGATGTTCTCGACGCCGTTCGCGCTCGACGCCGTCATCGCGAAATTGAAATAGTCGAACGGTCGCGTGTACTCGTAGCCTTTCTTGCCCGGCAGGCCGTAGTCGATCGAGAAGTCCACTTGCGCCTCGTTGATCTTGAAATCGGTCGTCGAATTGCCGAGCTTCTGCTTGACGCTGTGGACGTAGCCCGATCCGAGCCGGCTGAAGTAGGCCGCGTTGTTGCTCGAGAAGATGCTGCGCCGGTCGTCGAACGCCAGGCGATTGAATCCGGCCGACGGATCGATGGCTGCCGCCGCGGCCTCGCGCCAGAAGCGCGGCAGGCCGCCGCCCTGCTCGAGAACGAGGTTCGACATGCGAAAGAGCGCCTCGCCGAGAAAGGTGCCGCCGATGCCGCTCGCGACCTGGTCGTTGCGCGACGGACGGGTCCGCTCGCCAGCGATCTCCCACACCGCGCTGCCGGCGAACGCGTAGCCCGCCGACTGCCAGTACGAGAGCCCCGACGAGCGCGCGAAGCCGAGATACATCGCCCCTTGCACCGGATGGCCGAGCTGGTTGACGTTGAACGGATCGTCGTCCGTGCCCCAGTGGCTGTGCAGATTGGTGCGGATGCTGTCCAGGGTGACCCGGTAGTCGTCGCGTCCGCTGCCGAAATAGCGGTTGGTGCGATTGAGCAAGAACTGGAAGCCCAGGATCTCGCCGGCCGGAAGCAGATAGCTCGGTGCGGACGGCGGCGGCGAAGGAGTGTCGACGGCGACATGCGACGGCGGCGCCGACGCCGGCGGGTCGGCGCTGCGAGCTGCGCCATCGGGCGCCACGGCCTGCGCCGACAGGCCCCCGCCGCGCTGCCGGCGACGAGCCAGGCGAGCGCGCAGGCCAGAACGACAGGCTTCATCCGATCCACGGCCGGCGCGAACAAGGCTGCGCTACTTCTCGCGCGACAGAGTCATCGCGGCGGTCAGCAGCGCTTCGTCGATCGAGGCACCGAAATCCGTGACGGCCGGCGCGCGCTCGAGGCGATCGTGCGCGAGTTGCCGTTCTTCGTCGGCCACTTGCAAGGTGTGTGTTTCGACCGCCGTGTAGACGATCGACTCGGGCAGCACGGTGCCGCACGATTCGCACTTCGGGTAGCGGCGGTTGAAGACCCGAAACCCGCAAGCGGGGCAGCTCGGTGCCGTGGAGGTGTCCATGTTCGCGCTTGGCCTCGATGCGACTTGCGTCGTCCGTCTGAGAATCCGCAAACATAGCCGCGTCGCCCCCGCGGCGCGTCCGGACGACTCGCCAACCGCATGTAGGACCGTATCCATGGTCCCGACGTATCCGTTCACTACATCACCGCGCCGAGCGCCCAGGGCACGAACTCGTTCTGCCCGTAGCCATGCACTTCGCTTTTCGTCTTGCGCCCGGACGCGGTCTCGAGCATCAGCCGGAAGATGCGCTCGCCCATCGCATCGATGCTCGAGGTGCCGTCGATCACGTCGCCGCAGTTGATGTCGATGTCGTCTTCCTGTTTGAGCCAGAGCGCGGTGTTGGTCGAGAGCTTGAGCGACGGCGACGGCGCGCAGCCATAGGCCGAGCCGCGGCCGGTGGTGAAGCAGATGAGGTTGGCGCCGCCGGCGACCTGGCCGGTCGCGGATACGGGGTCGTAGCCGGGCGTGTCCATGAAGACGAGGCCCTTGGTCGTCACGGGTTGCGCGTACTCGAAGACATCGGTCAGGTTGGTGGTGCCGCTCTTGGCGATCGCGCCGAGGCTCTTCTCGAGGATCGTCGTCAGTCCGCCGGCCTTGTTGCCTGCCGACGGGTTGTTGTCCATCTCGGCGTCGTTCCTCTCGCAGTAGCGCTCCCACCAGTGGATGCGCGCGATCAGCTTGTCGGCGACGGCTGTCGAGACCGCGCGCCGCGTCAGCAGGTGCTCGCCGCCGTAGATCTCCGGCGTCTCCGAGAGGATCGCGGTGCCGCCGTGGCGGACCAGCCGGTCGACCGCGGCGCCGAGGGCCGGATTGGCGCTGATGCCCGAGTAGCCGTCGGAGCCGCCGCATTGCAGGCCGACCATGATGTGGCTCGCCGAAACCGGCGTTCGCTTCGCGCGGTTCGCGTCTTCGAGCAACCACTCGACGAGCTCGATGCCGTGCGCGACCGTCTTCTTCGTGCCGCCGGTCTCCTGGATGTTGAAGGCGTGCAGCTGCGCGCCGGTGGCCAGGGACTCCTGCTCCAGCATGCCGTTGATCTGATTGGTCTCGCAGCCGAGCCCGACCACCATCACCGACGCGAAGTTCGGATGTCGTGCGTAGCCGCCGAGCGTGCGGCGCAGCACCTGCAGCGGCTCGCCGTCGCTGGCCGTCGCGCAGCCGGCGCCGTGCGTCAGGGCGATGACGCCGTCGACGTTCGGGAAGCGCTCGAGCGCTTGCGGGTTGGTGTCGCGGCGGAAGTGATCGGCGATGGCGCGCGCGACCGTCGCCGAGCAGTTCACCGAGGTCAGGATGCCGATGTAGTTGCGCGTCGCGACGCGGCCGTCGGCGCGGACGATGCCGTCGAACCGGGCCGGCTCGGCTTCGAAGGCGGTGGCGCGCGCGCCGCTCGCTGCCGCGTAGTCGCGGGCGAAGCTCGAGAACTCGAGGTTGTGCGTGTGCACGTGCT
>DAIMIM010000156.1:0-7151 GCA_036722755.1 Caldimonas sp.
ACGGGCCACCTGGTGTTCGGCACGCTGCACACCTCGAGCGCGGCCAAGACGGTCGACCGGATCGTCGACGTGTTCCCGGCCGCCGAAAAGGAAATGGTTCGGGCGATGCTCTCGGAGTCGCTGATCGGCGTCATCTCGCAGACGCTCTGCAAGACCAAGGACGGCACTGGCCGCGTCGCGGCGCACGAGATCATGCTGGGCACGGCGGCGATCCGCAACCTGATCCGCGAGAGCAAGATCGCGCAGATGTACTCGGCGATCCAGACGGGCAACAGCCTGGGCATGCAGACGCTCGACCAGAACCTCGCCGATCTGGTGCGGCGTAATATCGTTTCCGCCGCCGAAGCCCGTGGCAAGGCGAAATTCCCGGAGAACTTCCCCGGCTAGGGCGAACGAGACCCACGCAGGCGAGACGCAGCAGCGAACGGAACACACATGGAACGCGACCAGGCATCGAAATTCATCAACGACCTGCTACGCCTGATGGTCTCGCGCAGCGGCTCCGACCTCTTCCTCACCGCCGACTTCCCGCCCGCGATCAAGGTCGACGGCAAGGTCACCAAGGTCTCGCCGCAGCCGCTGACCGGCCAGCACACCCTCGCCCTGACGCGTTCGATCATGAACGACAAGCAGGCGGCCGAATTCGAACGCACCAAGGAGTGCAACTTCGCCGTCGCGCCGCAGGGCATCGGGCGTTTCCGCGTCAACGCTTTCGTGCAGCAGGGCATGGTCGGCCTGGTGATGCGGACGATTCCGCAGGTGCTGCCGACCATCGACAGCATGAACCTGCCGCACATCCTGAAGGACATCTCGCTGTCCAAGCGCGGCCTGGTCATCTTCGTCGGCGCCACCGGCTCGGGCAAGAGCACGTCGCTGGCGGCGCTCGTCGACTACCGCAACGAGAATTCCTTCGGCCACATCATCACGATCGAAGACCCGGTCGAGTTCGTTCACCCGCACAAGAACTGCATCGTCACGCAGCGCGAGGTCGGCATCGACACCGACGACTGGGGCATCGCCCTGAAGAATTCGCTGCGCCAGGCGCCCGACGTCATCCTGATGGGCGAGATTCGCGACCGCGAGACGATGGAGCACGCCGTCGCCTTCGCCGAGACCGGCCACCTCTGTCTGGCGACGCTGCATGCCAACAGCGCCAACCAGGCGCTCGACCGGATCATCAACTTCTTCCCAGAAGAGCGGCGCGCGCAGCTGCTGATGGACCTGTCGCTGAACCTGAAGAGCCTCATCTCGCAGCGCCTCCTGCCGCGCCAGGAAGGCAAGGGCCGCGTCGCCGCGGTCGAGATCATGCTCAACACGCCGTTGATCAGCGACCTGATCTTCAAAGGCGAGGTCGCCGAAATCAAGGAGATCATGAAGCGCTCGCGCGAGCAAGGCATGCAGACGTTCGACCAGAGCCTGTTCGATCTCTACGAAGGCCAGGTCGTGACCTACGAAGACGCCCTGCGCAACGCCGACTCGGTCAACGACCTGCGCCTGCAGATCAAGCTGCACAGCCAGCGCTCGCGCAGCAGCGACCTGACGGCCGGCACCGAGCACATGCACATCGTGTAATTGGGACGCTTCGGGAATCGAGCGCTTCGCTGAACTAAAGCGGCCTCTCTGCGAGGCCGTTATCATTTTTCATGAACACCAGAACCTACGAATCCACACCGTCGCGGCGAATCGCCTTCATTGGCCTGGGCGTCATGGGCTACCCCATGGCGGGTCACCTCGCCGCAGCCGGGCACAAGGTCACCGTCTACAACCGGACCGCGGCGAAGGCCGCCGAATGGGTCAAGACCTACGGTGGCGCGAGCGCGACGACGCCGGCGCTGGCCGCCGAAGGCGCGGAGCTCGTCTTCGCCTGCGTCGGCAACGATGACGACCTGCGCTCGGTCACGACCGGCAGCGACGGCGCTTTCTCGCTGATGCAAAAAGGCGCCGTGTTCGTCGACCACACGACGGCCTCGGCCAGCGTCGCGCGCGAACTCGCGGCCGAGGCCACGCGCCTCGGCTTCGCGTTCGTCGACGCGCCCGTCTCCGGCGGCCAGGCCGGCGCCGTCAACGGCGCGCTGACCGTGATGTGCGGAGGCGACGCGGCGGCCTTCGATGCGGCGCAGCCTGCGGCCATGGCCTATGCCAAGGCGATGACGCTGCTCGGGCCGAGCGGCTCGGGCCAGCTCGCCAAGATGGTCAACCAGATCGCCATCGCCGGTCTCGTCCAGGGCCTATCGGAGGCGATCGCCTTCGGCCAGAAAGCCGGCCTCGACATGAAGGCCGTGCTCGACGTGATCGGCAAGGGCGCGGCGCAAAGCTGGCAGATGGACAACCGCGGCCCGACCATGGTTGCCGGCAAGTTCGACTTCGGATTCGCCGTGGACTGGATGCGGAAGGACCTCGGCATCGCCCTCGACGAAGCGCGGCACAACGGCGCCCGGCTTCCGGTGACGGCCCTCGTCGACCAGTTCTACGCCGACCTGCAAGCTGGCGGCGGCAACCGCCACGACACGTCCAGCCTCATCAAGCGCCTCGGCTGACGATTCGCCCGTTGGCCTGGCGTCTGTCGACGCCAGGCGTGGTCTATTTGACGGCCGACGACGAGGCCGCTGCCTCGGGTGCGATGGGCGCCGCGACCGGCCCCCCCGGCGCCACCGCCGGCGTGTCCGGACGGGCCAGGCTCTTGGGCTGCGTGTGCGCGAGGTCCGACTCGGTGAGGATCTCGAATACGCGCACGACCTTGACGACACCCGTGACGCCGCGTGCCACTTCGGTGGCGCGCGTCGCTTCCCGCTCGGTGAGGCGGCCCATCAAGTAAACCGTGCCGCGGTGCGTCACCACCTTGATCGAGTTGGCGAACAGATCCTTCGCATCGACCAGGCTGGCCTTGACCTTGGCCGTCACGAACGCGTCCTTGGTCTTCTCGCTGAAGGTATTGGCCTGTCCGACGCTGAGCTCGTTGACGACCGACTGCACGTTGTCGATGCGCGCCACGGCCTGCTCGGCAGTCGTCTTGTCGGCGTCGCTCGCGACCTCGCCGGTCAACAGGACCATCCGGTTGTAGCTCGTGGTGTTGACCCGCGCGTTGTCGCCGAAGGCCTCGTTCATGCGGCTGTTCGCCTTCAGCTCGATCGTCTCGTCGTCGACCTGGGCGCCGGTCGTGCGCCGATCGGTCGCGACGATCGCGCCACCGACGATCGCGCCGCCGACGAGCAGCGGCGCGCAGCCGCCGAGCGAGGCCATCGCCATCAGGGTGGCTGCCAGTTGCCAGGCAGCGCGAGGCAGGCGTGCCGGTGTCGTCTTTCGGATCATGTGTTTTCCTGTTCGCCGAGCAACTGCAGATCGACCGCATCGCACAGGCAATGGATCACCAGCAGGTGCACTTCCTGGATGCGCGCCGTCCGCTCGTGCGGGACGCAAATGTGGACATCGGTTTCGGTGAGCTTGTCGCGCATCTTGCCGCCGGTGTTGCCGGTGAGCGCGATCACCGTCATCTCCTTGCGGTGCGCAGCGTCGACCGCGGCAAGCACGTTCGTGGAGCTGCCGCTCGTCGACATCGCCAGCAGCACGTCGCCGGGCGCGCCGAGCGCTTCGACCTGCTTCGAGAAGACCACCTCGTAGCCGTAGTCGTTGCCGACCGCCGTGAGGATCGAGGTGTCCACCGTCAGCGCAATAGCGGCCAGGCCCGGCCGCTCGCGCTCGAACCGGCCGACGAACTCGGCGGCGAAATGCTGTGCATCGGCGGCGGAGCCGCCGTTGCCGCAGGCGAGCACCTTGCCGCCGCCGGTGATGCAGCCGACCAGGGCGCTGACCGCGTCGGCGATGGGCTTGGAGAGCACCTCGGCAGCAGCGTACTTGAGGTCGGCGCTGTCGAAAAACTGCTGCTGGATACGTTGTTCAAGCATGGTGGCACATGATAAGACACGCGTTTTCGCAATGGGTTCACGACGCGTCGAAGGCCGCGCGCAGCCACTCGATCCGCCCGGCCTCGACGGTCACGACGTCGAAGCGGCAGGGCGGCTGAACCTGGAAGCGGCGCAGGAAATGGCGCGCCGCGAACACCAGCCTCTGCTGCTTGACGGCGCCGATGCTCGCCGCGGCGCCGCCGAAGCGCGCGTCGCGGCGGGCCCGCACCTCGACGAAGACGAGCGTGCCGTCGGGCTCGCGCAGGATCAGGTCGATCTCGCCACCGCGCGAGCGCGGGCCGCGCGCGACCCGATAATTGCGTTCGACCGGCACCAGGCCGCGGGCGACGAGATGAGCCAGCGCCCGCGCTTCGGCCGCATCGCCGAGCGCCTTGGTCGTCGGCGCCGCCAGGCTCTTGGGTCGCGCATCGGAGGTCATGACAGGTGGCGGATGGATCGACGCTCGTGCAAGCCGCGGCCGACGCGGCTGGTGGCCAGCAGTATCCCGCGCCGGCGCTCTACGTCGTCGCCACGCCGATCGGCAATCTCGCCGACCTGAGCTTTCGCGCTCTGCACGTGCTCGCAACCGTCGATGCGATCGCCTGCGAAGACACTCGGCACAGCGCGACGCTGCTGCGCCACTTCGGCATCGTCAAGCCGCTGCTCGCGGTGCACGAGCACAACGAGCGCGAGGCGGCTGCGACCGTGATCGCGCGGCTCGCACGGGGCGAGCGCGTGGCCTGCGTCAGCGACGCGGGAACGCCGGCCATCAGTGATCCGGGCGCAGCGCTGGTCGCTGCCGTGCGTGAGGCCGGTTTCCGCATCGTGCCGATTCCGGGTGCGAGCAGCGCACTCGCCGCACTCGCGGCCGCTGGCGACGCGAGACCCGGTGGCTTCGCATTCGTCGGCTTTCTTCCGGCCCGTGGCGCGCAGCGCGCCCAGGCGCTCGACGCTTGCGCCGCCGCCATGGCGACCCAGATCCTGTTCGAGGCGCCGCATCGCATCGATGCGCTGGCTGTTGCGCTCGCGGCGGCCTGCCCTGGACGGACGACGACGCTCTGCCGCGAGCTGACCAAGCAGTTCGAGACCGTGGCGACGATGCCCGCACGCGATCTCCCGGCGTGGCTCGGCGCCGATCCGAACCGGGGCCGCGGCGAATTCGTGCTCGTCCTGCATGCCCGCGCCGGCGACGCGGTCGCCGCCGGCGAGACGGCACACGATGCACTGCTCGTGCCGCTCATCGCCGCGTTGCCGCTCAAGCAGGCGGTCGCCGTTGCCGTCGAGATCGCCGGCGCGCCGCGCAATGTCCTCTATGCGCGCGCCCTGCAATTGAAAGCCCGCGCCGCGCCGGAAGGCGAAGACGCGGGCTGAAGAATCGCTCCGCGCGGCACGCTGGCCGCGCCGCCGATCAGACCTTCGGCGCGACTTGTGCGTCGTGCTTCTGCTTGGCGATGTTGCGGCTGGCACGGTTCTGCATGCGGGCCACGTGGCGGCGCTCGGCGCCGGTCACCTTGCCATCGGCCTTGGCATTCGCTTCGGCAGAGGCGACACGCGCTTGCTGCTTGTCGAGGCGATTGGTCTCCTTGGCGGTGAGCTGGCCCGAGGCGACGCCGTTGCCGATGCGCGTTTGCTGCTTGGCTTCACGCGCGTCGATGCGCGGAGTGGCCGGGGCCGTCGCTTGCGCGAAGGCGCCGATCGAGGCGATCGCGAGGATCGCACCGATGGCGACAGTCTTGAGGTTCAGCATGATGTTTCCTTCGTTGGTTTGAGAGTGGATTCGTCGGGTGGAACGGGTTGCGCACCCCGCCTGTCTTCAACGCCATGCAGGATCGAACGCCGACGCCATCGGCCGTAAAGATGTGTGAAAGAGCGCCGCTTCTCGTGCCCTTGCAAGCGCATCGTCCGTGGCCCGGTGCGGGCATGTGCGGACTTCTACAATTCCGCACCGACTTCCGAAAGCGCGCGCCATGATTTCCCGCGAACCTACCATCGAGCGACTGGCCATTGCGCGCTCGCTTCTGCTCGAGCCGTTCGGTCTCGACGAGGCGACGCTCGGCCGCGCGCTCGCCAGCATCGCGACGCACCGCATCGACGACGCCGATCTCTACTTCCAGTACACGCGCAGCGAAGGCTGGAGCCTCGAGGAAGGCATCGTCAAGAGCGGCAGCTTCGGCATCGACCAGGGCGTGGGCGTGCGCGCCGTCGCCGGCGAGAAGACGGCCTTCGCGTACTCCGACGACATCTCCGCAGCCGCGTTGATGGACGCGGCAAGCACGGTGCGCACGATCGCCGCAGCTGGGCAGAGCCGGCGCGTCAAGGTCGGACGCGCCACGACGATCGCGCGCAGCCGCACGCTCTATGCGCCGATGGACCCGATCGCCACGCTCGACAGCGCCCAGAAGGTCGCGCTCCTCGAGCGGGTCGAAAAGCTCGCGCGCGCCAAGGATCCGCGCATCGTGCAGGTGATGGCCGGGCTCGCCGGCGAATACGACGTCGTCCTGATCGCCCGCGCCGACGGCACCATCGCCGCCGACGTGCGGCCGCTGGTTCGCCTGTCGGTCAGCGTCATCGCCGAGCAGACCAAGGACGGCGTGGTACGGCGCGAGTCCGGCAATGGCGGCGGCGGCGGGCGCTTCGGCTTCGGCTACTTCCAGCAGGACGTCATCGAGTCCTATGTCGACGATGCCGTCAACGCGGCGCTCACCAATCTCGAAGCGCGCCCGGCCAAGGCCGGCGAGATGAGCATCGTGCTCGGGCCGGGCTGGCCCGGCGTGCTGTTGCACGAGGCGATCGGCCACGGCCTCGAGGGCGACTTCAACCGAAAGGGTGCGAGTGCGTTCACGGGCCGGATCGGCCAGCGCGTCGCTGCCAAGGGCGTGACCGTGCTCGACGACGGCACGATCGCCGATCGGCGCGGCTCGCTCAACGTCGACGACGAAGGCAACGCGACGCAGAAAAACGTCCTCATCGAGGACGGCATCCTGAAGGGCTACCTGCAGGACTCGATGAACGCGCGGCTGATGAAGGTGGCGCCCACCGGCAACGGCCGGCGCGAAAGCTACGCCGCCGTGCCGATGCCGCGCATGACCAATACCTACATGCTCGGCGGCGACAAGACCAGGGACGAGATCGTCGCCGGCTTGAAGCGCGGCCTCTACGCGACCAACTTCGGCGGCGGCCAGGTCGACATCACCAGCGGCAAGTTCGTGTTCTCGGCGAGCGAGGCGTTCTGGGTCGAGAACGGCAAGA
>DAIMIM010000157.1:0-7151 GCA_036722755.1 Caldimonas sp.
GGGTGCTCGAGCTCGGCCCGGCGGCGCGTGTCGATGCACTCGCAGCGCGTGTCGCGCCGCTCGGGCAGATCGCGTGACGGCCGCCGTCGACTCCACCGCGCTGACCTTGCGGGTGAGCGCATCGGACAACGTCTCGGCCCTGCTGATGCGCCCCGAGCAGGCCAGCGCCTGCTACGTCTTCGCGCACGGCGCGGGCGCAGGCATGGAGCACGCGTTCATGGCCGCTTTCGCCGACGGGCTGGCGCGGCGCGGCATCGCGACGCTGCGCTTCCAGTTTCCCTACATGGAGCGCGGCTCGAAGCGCCCCGACACGCCGGCCGTCGCCCATGCCGCGGTGCGCGCGGCCGTCGCCGAGGCGGCGCAGCGATGCGAGGGCTTGCCGCTCTTGGCCGGTGGCAAATCGTTCGGCGGCCGCATGACTTCGCAAGCACAGGCCGCGGCGCCGCTGCCTGGCGTGCGCGGACTCGTCTTCGTCGGCTTTCCGCTGCATCCAGCGGGCCGGCCCGGGCTCGATCGCGCCGCCCATCTCGATGCCGTTCGCTGCCCGATGCTCTTCCTGCAAGGCACGCGCGACGAGCTGGCCGAGCTGGCGCTGCTGAAAAATGTAGTCGATCGGCTGGGGTCGCTTGCCACGCTGCATCTCGTCGACGACGCCGACCACTCGTTCCACGTGCGCGCGAGCAGCGGCCGCGACGATGTGCAGGTGTGCAACGCGATGCTCGACACGATGGCCGCCTGGATCGCCACGCTCGCCTAGCGGCCGGGCTCGCGACGCGTCGCGGCGCACCGGCGCGCTCCCGAAAGAGGCGCATCCCGCTACTGTCTTTCGAGGGGATTGCCCGTTCTCTCGTCGTCGCCGAGTCTTCGTTCGCGGCATGTGCCGCGTCTCTCGGAGTCCGCATGAACATGCTGTCGTTTCAACGCATTGGCGTTTCCAGGATCACGTCAACGATCACGCCGATCGCCGTCGCCGCAGCGATGACGCTCGGGCTCTCGGCTTGCATCGTCGTGCCGATCGATCCGCACACCGGCCAGCCCTATGCGGCCGCGCCGCGCGACGGTGGCGGGTATGGCGGCGTATCGCCGGCGCCCTTGCCCGCTGTCCAGTCGATGCAGAGCGCACCGTCGCTCCTCAACGTCCGCCTGTACCCGCTCAACACCCAGGCCAACCGCGGCGGCCTCCTCACCGCGCAAGTGCTCGACAACAACGCCGGCCGAGGCACCTTCACCGTGCCCTACCTCGGCGACACGCTGCAGGGCGAATCAGCGCGCGTCGATGCGGGCTATGCCGCGTTCGGGCACATCCACCAGCAGGTGCTCGGCACGGCGCAGCGCACCTACGTCGGCAGGCGCGGCATCGCCAACGCCTACGGCGCGAGGGGTGTCAACGCGCAGTGCGAATACGTGCTGACCGGCCCCGGCGCCGGTACTGGCGTGTGCGCCTTCTCGGACGGCGCGAACTATCAGATGTATTTCGGCGGATGACGGGGCACGGGTGCGGCTCAGCGGACGCTGAACGTCGCCCATGCCGGCGCGTGGTCGCTCGCGCCTTCCTGGCCGCGCACGTCGCGGTCGACGCCGGCGTCGCGCAGGCGCTGCCGCATCGCCGGGCTCAGCAGCAGATGGTCGATGCGCAGCCCGGCATCGCGCGCCCAGCGGTTGCGCCGATAGTCCCAGAACGTGTAGACGCGATCGGTCGGGTGCTGGTGCCGGATCGCATCGGTCCAGCCTTGTGCGAGCAGCCGCTCGAAAGCATGGCGCGGCTCGGGCTGCAGCAGCGCGTTGTCGAGCCAGCTGGCGGGCGAGTAGATGTCGTCGTCGGTCGGCACGACGTTGAAATCGCCTGCCAGGACAACCGGATGGCCGGTCTCCATCAGTTGCGCGGCGTGCGCCAGCAGACGCTCGAACCAGGCCATCTTGTCGTCGAACTTCGGGCCGGGTCGCGGATTGCCGTTCGGCAGGTAGATCGAGGTGACGATGACGCCGTCGACGGCGGCCTCGAGATAGCGGCGCTGCGTGTCGGCCGGATCGCCCGGCAGCACGCGCCGGATCTCGACCGGCTCGGCGCCGCGCGCGAGCAGGGCGACGCCGTTCCACGGCCGCTGGCCGGCGCTCAGCGCGCCGTAGCCGGCGTCGTCGAAGGCGGCGCGAGGAAACGCCGCGTCGGTTGCCTTGGTCTCCTGCAGCGCGACGACGTCCGGCTTCGCTTCGGCCAGCCACTCGAGCACGAGCGGCAGGCGCTTGACGACATCGTTGACGTTCCAGGTGGCGATCTTCATGGCGCCCGCATCGTTGCACGCGTCGACGCGATGCGACGCGTGCGCCCCTACGCCAGCGACGCGGCGAGCTCGCGCAAGACCCCGCGCGGATTGGCCTCGATGAGATCGCCGTGCGACACGACGATGCGCTTCAGGTCGGCGATCTCGGCCCAGTGCAGCAATTGCGCACGCAGTGCGGCCTTGTCCTTGACGATCGTCAAGGATGTCGTCGCCGGGATCTGCGCGTCGTCGCCGGCAAATCCCATCCTGCGCAGCAGCCAGCCGCCGAAGCCCGACGCGTGGCGGATGTTGCCGACGAGATCGTTGAGCACGAGCGTCGTGCCGCCCGGCCGGCGAACGAGGAGCGACGCCTCTTCATCGTGCGTGCCGGGCACGGCAGCGAACTGCACGCGCGAATCGCCGAACTCCGGCGCGGTCGTGTCGACCGGCACGACCTCGGCGGTCTGCTCGCGCGAGCCTGGCGGCGTCACGACCTGCAGCTGTGGATAGCGCGCCTTCCACGCGGCGGCGTCGAGGCGATGGTGCTCGCCCGGCACGACCAGAAATGCCGGCCTGCCATACGACTCGAGCGTCGCCATGCCGGCATCGTCGAGCGACACGGCGCTCCAGATCACGAGCCGGCCGTCGCGCAGGCGAACGACCGTCATTCGCCGCGGCAGATCGACCAGCGGCATCGGTACCTGGCCGACCACGCCGAGGATGCCGCTGTCGAGCTCCGCGAGCGGGCCGTGCGGCAAGACCTTCCATTCGTTCGTGGGCGTCGGCGTGGCTGATTCTCCCGTGTCGCGATGCCGTCGGACGACGCCGCCTTGCGTGTTTGGCAATCGAGGTGCCGGCGATCCTGGTGGACAGGGCTCGAGCCGGCAGACAAGAATCATGCGCTCGTTTGTCGAGATCGCCGTCCCTGGTTCGTCGTGTCAGGAGCGCCGTTCGTTCGACGGCTTCGTTCGCACAGGAGAAGACCGATGCAGAAGATCACGCCCTTTCTCTGGTACGCCAAGGAAGCAGAGGAGGCCGCCAGGTTCTACGCCGCCACCTTCCCGAATTCGCGCGTCACGCGCGTCACGGCGATGCAGAGCGAGTCGCCGAGCGGGCCGCCCGGCTCGGTGAAGATCGTCGAGTTCGAGCTGTTCGGCCAGCAGTTCACGGCCATGACCGCGGGCCCGCTCGATCCGTTCAACCACGCGGTGTCGTTTCTGGTCAGCTGCGACGACCAGGCCGAGATCGACCGCTACTGGGATGCCCTGCTCGGCAACGGCGGCATCGCGGAGCAGTGCGGCTGGCTGAAGGATCGCTACGGGCTGTCGTGGCAGATCATTCCGAAGGTGCTCGGCGAGCTGATGTCGAATCCTGACAAGGCCAAGGCCAAGCGAACCGGCGACGCCATGATGAAGATGGTCAAGATCGACATCGCCGCGCTCGAATCGGCCTGACGCCTCGGTTCTCAGCCCGCCAGCATCGAGCCGATCCCGAGCGCGAACAAGGCGGCCACGAGGGCGGCGCCGTAGAGCAGGGCGATGACGACGCCGCGTGCAAGCGTCGGCCACCACGGCCCGTGGTACACGCGGCGACACGACAGCAGCGCGTAGAGGGGCAGCACGACGAGGCCGATGCGGGCGGAGAGCGCCGGCAACATCGCGAGCAGGGTCAGCCACAGGAACCAGAACGCGTGCGTGTGCAGGCTGAAGACGAAGTGCGCGCCATAGGGCAGGCCACGCGACCGGTAGGCGAGCATGACGATGGCGGCGAACAGCGGCAGCAACACGAACACGACATAGGGGGCCAGGCCGAGCAGGCGATGCGAGAGCTCGTCGGGATGCTCCGAGAGCGAAGCCGCCTGCAGGCCGACCTCGGCGCTGCGCGTGCGTGCCCAGGAGCAGCTGCCTTTTTTCTCGACGCAGCCGCGCATCTCGGCGATCGACGCGTATTCGGCCGGGTTGCCTGCCGCCGTGATCGGCCGGCCGTGCGAATCGATGGCCGGGGCCACCTGCAGCTGGAAGCTCGAGACCGAGCCGAACACCTTCACGACCAGGAAGAAGACGAAGCTCGCGCTCAGATAGAGCCGCAGCGGCAGCACGTAGCGACGCCTGCGTCCGACGAAGTATTCGGCGGTGAGCCGGCCCGGCGAGAGGAGCAGCAGCCGCAGCGTCCGCCAGAGCGCGCCGTCGAAGACGACGTAGTGGCCAATGAACGCGTGAACGAACTCGAGGAAGGTCGGCTCGTGGAGCTGGGTTTCCTGGCCGCAGTGCCAGCAGTAGAGCGGCGCCGGCTCGGGATGCAGTGCGGCGTTGCAGTTGGGGCAGCGGGTCGTCGAGGCGAGGACGGGTTGCACCCCGCCAATTTACCTTGAGGACATCGTTTCGCCGGGCTGGATGTCGTGTCCGGCGACACGGAGTCGCCGACAGGCGACTGTCCGAGCGTCCTACTCGGCGTGCGGAGCTTCCACGCTGCGTGGTTCGAAGGCGACGGCGACGGCATCGCGGTGGCCCGTCACGGTCACCGCCGGGAGCATGACGACGTCGGTTGGCGCCACGCGGTGACCGATGACCGTCACCGCCGGCAGGACGACGACGTTCGCTTCGGGGGCCGGCGCACGATGGCGGAAGTTGACCATCTCCGAGCCCATCGCGGCGGTGCCAGCGGCCAGAAGGCCGAAGGTCAGGACGGCGGAGAGGATGTTGTCGGACATGGTGTGCTCCCTGGTGGACGGGCGCATCGGGTGAGGCGCTGAGGAGCAATGTAGTCAGCGCATCCGGCCGCTCATAGCGGCTTGCGACGAACCGCGCGTCGGCGGCGATGAAATGCTCCGTAAGCCGACAGATCGGTCGCTGCCGCTTGCCGCCGCCGCCCGGTCACGCCAGCGAACGATCGAGCGTCGGATAGTCCGTGTAGCCTTCCGCGCCGCCGCCGTAGAGCGTCTTCTGGTTCAGCGCCGCGAGCGGGGCGCCGGTGCGCAGGCGCTCGACGAGATCGGGATTGCCGATGAATGGGCGCCCGAAGGCGACCAGATCGGCGTGGCCCGAAGCGACGGCGCGCTCGGCCATCGCGCGGTCGTAGCCGTTGTTGACCATCCACGCGCCGCCGGGATGGAGCTCCTTGAAGCGTTCGCGCAGGGCGTCGAAGTCGAAGGGGGCGATGTCGCGGGCGCCGCCGGTGGCGCCTTCGATGACGTGGACGTAGGCCAGCCGCATCGCTGCGACCTGTGCCACGGCATGGCCGTAGAGCGCCTGTGGGTCGCTGTCGGGTCCGGCGTCGTTCGCCGGTGTCACGGGCGAGAGCCGCAGGCCGGTTCGGTCGGCGCCCACTTCGGCGATCACGGCGCGCATCACTTCCAGCAGCAGGCGCACCCGGTGCTCGATCGGGCCGCCGTAGGCGTCGGTGCGGTCGTTGATGCTGTCGCGCATGAATTGCTCCAGCAGGTAGCCGTTCGCGCCGTGGACCTCGACGCCGTCGAAGCCGGCCTGCACGGCGCAGCGCGCCGCGTGCGCGAAGTCGGCGACGATGCGCGGCATCTCGTCGAGGCGGAGCGCCCGCGGTTGCGAGACGGCAACGAAGCCCTCGCTGGTGAAGGTCTTGCCGTTGGCGCGACGCGCCGTCGACGACACCGGCGGCTGCCCACCCGGAAGCAGCGACACGTGCGAGATGCGGCCGACGTGCCACAGCTGCACCACCATGCGGCCGCCGGCGTCGTGGACGGCATCGGTGACGCGCCGCCATGCCGCCACCTGCTCGGGGCTGTAGATGCCCGGCGTGTCGAGATAGCCCTGGCCTTCAGCGCTGATCTGGGTCGCCTCGGACACGATCAGGCCGGCGCTTGCGCGCTGGCGGTAGTAGCTGGCCATCAGGTCGGTCGGCACCTGGCGGGGACCGGCACGGTCGCGCGTGAGCGGCGCCATGACGATGCGGTTGGCGGCGGCGATGGCGCCGATGTGGATCGGTTCGAAGAGGTTGGGCACGTTCAGCGGAGCGGAGTGGAGCAGCCAGAAGGGTAGCGCTCTGCGCGGCGTCGTGAGGAGCAGCGTCCGAATGACCTCATGAAGACTCAAGCCCGCGGCGTGGCGCGCTCGATCAGCGCTGCGCAGTCGACGCCGCGCGGCAACGTGCCCACGTTGTGGTGGCCGGCCTCGCCGAGCCGGGATGCGCAGAACGCGTCGGCGACCGTGGCCGGCGCGTGCTGGAGCAGCAGTGCCGCCTGGATCGCCAGCGCCATGCGGTCGACGACGTCGCGGGCGCGGTACTCGACGTCCGCCGGATCGCCGAGCTCCCGGTGCAGCTCGGCGACGCAGCGGTCGAGCAGCGTGTTCGCGCCTTTGGCCGCCGACAGCTCGTGGAAGAAGACCTCGACGACTTCCGGTGTCTTGTCGATCGCCCGCAGCACGTCGAGGCATTGCACGTTGCTGCTGCCTTCCCAGATCGCATTGACCGGCGACTCGCGAAGGAGCCGGGGCATCGGGCCGTCCTCCATCACGCCGCTGCCGCCGATGCATTCCATCGCCTCGTAGGCGTGGTTGGGCGTGCGCTTGCAGATCCAGTACTTGCCGACCGCCGTGCACAGGCGAACCAGCAGATCGTCGTGGCGATCGGCGCGGTTGTCCATGGCGCGAGCGACGCGCATCGTCAGCGCGAGCGAGCCTTCGTTTTCGAGAACCAGGTCGGCCAGCACATTGCGCATCAGCGGTTGCTGGTTCAGGACCCGGCCGAAGGCGGCGCGGATCGAGCAGTGGTGCAGTGCCTGCGCGGCGGCGGCGCGTTGGCCGGCCGACGAGCCGACCATGCAATCGAAGCGCGTCATCGCCACCATCTCGATGATGGTTCGAACGCCGCGGCCTTCCTCGCCGACCATCCAGGCGAGGGCGCCGCGCAGCTCGGTCT
>DAIMIM010000158.1:0-7113 GCA_036722755.1 Caldimonas sp.
CGACTGGTGCGTCGATACGGAGATGATGGCCGCGGCGCGGCCGGACGCCCTCTTCATGCACTGCCTGCCCGCGCACCGCGGCGAGGAGGTCGAGGCCGACGTGATCGACGGCCCGCAATCGGTGGTGTGGGACGAGGCCGAGAACCGCATGCACGTGCAGAAGGCGCTGATGGAATACCTGGTGCTCGGGCACATCGCCTGAGCTGGCTGCGGACGCGCCGCGAAGCCGTCGCGACAGCATCGCGGCGCCAGAGGCGTCAGGACAGCTCCTCGATGATCGGTGGACCGGGCCGCGCCGCGCGGCTCGTCGTCACCATCGCCACGCCGACGCACGCCACCGCCATCCCGAGCCACATCGTCAGGGTCGGCGGCGTCCCGAAGATCGCCCACTCCGAGAGTGCGGCCACCAGCGGCGTGAGATAGAGCAGGCTGGTCACGCCGGTCGCTTCGCCGCGACGCAGCAGCAGGTGCAGGACGGAGTAAGCACCGATCGACGCCAGCACCACGTGGTAGAGCAACGTCAGGGCGATCTGCCGGTTCCATTCGATGTCGAAGCCCTCGACGACGGCGCCGAGCGGCAGCATCACGGCAGCCGTCGCCGCGAAGTGGATGCAGACGGCCGAGCGCAGGTCGACCGTCGCGCAATACTGTCGCTGGTAGAGCGTGCCGCCGGTGACGCAGGCGAGCGCCCAGGCGACGGCGAGCAGGCTGCGCGCGGTGATCGCGTCGCCGTCGACATGGTGCGCGACCACCAGCGCGACGCCGGCCAGGCCGATGGCGATGCCGAACTTCTGCAGCGTCGTCAGGCGCACATGCATCCAGCGCGACACGACGACCGCCGTGAGCAAGGGTTGCAGCGCAAGCATGAGCGCGGTGACGCCGGCCGAGAGGCCCCAGCGCTGCGCATAGTGGCTGCCGCCCAGATAGCCGGCGTGGCTGAGCAGCCCGGCGAAGGCAACGTGCCCCCATTGCGCGCGCGAGGTGGGCCAGGTCGCGCGAAGACCGAAGGCGAGCAACGCGACCACGAAGGCGATCGCGTAGCGAACGCCGATGTAGGTGAACGGTGCCGCATATTGCAAGGCGATGCGGGTGACGACGAATCCGGCGCCCCAGATGGTCACGAAGTAGGCGCTGAGCAGCCAGCGCTCGGCCGCGTGCAGCGAATCGCCCCTCTTCACGGACGTGTGCGAATTAACCGACACCAAGCCTGGCCATCCTTTGCTACCGTAGACATCGCCATGCAGACAAGAAAGATCTGGGACATCTCGCCGCCAGTGTCGCCGGATTCGCCGCTTTTTCCGGGCGACCGCGCGTATTCGCAGGAATGGACCGCGAGGATCGGGCCGGGCTGCCCCGTCAATCTCAGCGCGATCACCATGTCGCCGCACATCGGCGCGCATGCCGACGCACCGCTCCACTACGGACCCGGTGCGGCGACCAGCGGCGAGCTCGACCTCCAGCCCTACCTGGGCATCTGTCGCGTCATCGACGCGATCGGACGCGGGCCGCTGGTCTCGCCGGCCGACCTCGCGCACGCCGAATCCGGGCTGCCGGCGCGCGTGCTGGTTCGCACCTGTCGCAGCGCGCCGACGACGTGGTCGTCCGACTTCGCCTCGTTCGCACCCGAATCGATCGACTGGCTGGCCGCGCGCGGCGTCAAGCTCGTCGGCATCGACAGCCAGTCGGTCGACCCGGCGTCGAGCAAGGAATTGCCGAGCCACCATCGGCTGCTGGCCAACGACATGCGCGTGCTCGAGAACCTGGTGCTCGACGAGATCGAGGCAGGCGACTACGAGCTGATCGCGCTGCCGCTGAAACTGATGATCGCCGACGCGTCGCCGGTGCGGGCCGTGTTGCGCGAGCTGCAGTGACCGAGGCCGCCGCGCGGTCGCCCGGAGCCTCGCGACTGACGCGCGACGACGCCCTCGCGCTCGACGCCGGCGACGCGCTAGCCCCCCTGCGCGAGCAGTTCGCGCTGCCCGACGGCGTTGTCTATCTCGATGGCAACTCGCTCGGCGCATTGCCGAAGCGAACGGCGTCGCGCGTGCAGGAAACGATCGTGCACGAATGGGGCGACGGGCTGATCCGCAGCTGGAACAGCGCCGGCTGGATCGCGCTGGCGCAATCCATCGGCGATGCGGTCGCGACGCTGATCGGCTCCGGTCCGGGCGAGGTCAGCGTCGGCGACTCCACCTCCGTCAACCTCTTCAAGGCACTCAGCGCCGCCTGTGCGCTGCAGCAGGCCGACGCGCCGTCGCGAACGACGATCGTCTCCGAGCGAAGCAACTTCCCGACCGATCTCTACATCGCCGAAAGCATCGCCGCCGCGTCGGGGTCGAAGCTGCGCCTCATCGACGCCCGCGATCTCGCCGACCAGCTCGATCGCGACACCGCCGTGCTGATGCTCACGCACGTCAACTACCGCAACGGCCGCGTGCACGACATGGCCGAGACGACGCGCATGGCGCATGCCGCCGGCGCGCTGGTGGTCTGGGACCTGGCCCATTCGGCCGGCGCGTTGCCGGTCGACCTGCACGGCGCCGACGCCGACTTCGCCGTCGGCTGCGGCTACAAGTACCTGAACGGCGGCCCCGGCGCGCCGGCCTTCATCTGGGCGCACCCGCGCCACACCGAGCGCATGGACCGGGACGGCATGCGCCAGCCGCTCTCGGGCTGGTTCGGCCACGCCGCGCCCTTCGACTTCACGCCGTCCTACCGTCCGGCCGCGGGCATCGGCCGCTTCGTCTGCGGCACGCCGCCGATCGTCGCGATGCGGGCACTGCAATGCGGCCTCGAGGTGTTCGCCGAAGCCGAATCGCACGGCGGCATCGCGGCGCTGCGCGCCAAGTCGATCGGCCTGGCCGACCTCTTCATCGATGGCGTCGAGACGACGTGCCAGGGGCGCGGGCTCGCGCTGGAGACGCCGCGCAACCCGGCCGAGCGCGGCAGCCAGGTGAGCTTCGCGCATGCCGATGGCTTTGCCGTCATGCAGGCGTTGATCGCACGCGGCGTGATCGGCGACTACCGCGCTGGCCACGCGCCATCGGCGGAGGCCGATCTCATCCGCTTCGGCTTCACGCCGCTGTACACGCGTTTCGTCGATGCCTGGGACGCAGCCGCAGCGCTCGCCGACGTGCTGTCGAGCGAGGTCTGGCGCGAGCCGCGCTTTCATCGCCGCACCGTGGTGACGTGATGGCAGACCCAGCCGACGCGCCGGCGCTTCCACCGACTGGCGATTCGCTCGCGGCCGATGCGGCCAAGGCCGACTCCGGCCGCGACATGAGCTACGGCGACTACCTCCATCTCGATGCCGTGCTCGGCGCACAGGAGCGCCGCTCGGGCGCGCACGACGAGATGCTCTTCATCATCCAGCACCAGGTCAGCGAGCTCTGGATGAAGCTGCTGCTGCACGAGCTGGAGGCGGCGGTTCGCGCCGTCGCCGGCGACGAGCTGCAGCGCGCCTTCAAGATGCTGGCGCGGGTCAGCAAGATCATGGAGCAGCTGGTCCACGCGTGGGACGTGCTGGCGACGATGACGCCGCCCGAGTACTCGCAGATGCGGCCTTCGCTCGCCTCGAGCAGCGGCTTTCAGAGCTGGCAGTACCGGATGATCGAATTTCGCCTCGGCAACAAGAACGCGGCGATGCTGCAGCCGCACACGCACCGGCCCGACATCCTCGAACGCGTGCAGGCCGCGCACGACCAACCGTCGCTCTACGACGAAGCCCTGCGGCTGCTTGCGCGGCGCGGTCTGCCCGTGCCGCCCGGCTACGTCGAGCGCGATTGGGCCGCTCCGTACGTCGCGAGCGAAGGCGTCGAGCAGGCCTGGCTGATCGTCTACCGCGATCCCGAGGCCTATTGGGACCTGTACCAGCTCGGCGAAGAGCTGACCGATCTCGAAGACACGTTTCGCCTCTGGCGCTTCCGCCACGTCACGACGGTCGAACGGATCATCGGCTTCAAGCGAGGCACCGGCGGCACGAGCGGCGTGAGCTATCTGCGCAAGATGCTCGACGTCGTGCTCTTCCCCGAGATCTGGAAGCTTCGCACCGATCTCTGATGTGAGCGCTGCCGCTTGAAGATCCGCACGCAGCTCGCCCTGCTCGTCGCCGCCGTGGTCGTCCCGGTGGCGCTGCTTGCCGGCGCGACGACGGCACGGCTCTGGTCGCTGCAACGCGAAGCGTACGAAGAACGCTTTCTCGAGCGGGTCAGCGGCCTCAGGCTCGCGCTCGATGCGCAGCTCGAATCGACCGAGCGCACCATGGTCGCGCTCAGCGGCTCGGCCGAGCTCGATTTGGCGCAGCAACTGCCGCGCTTTCTCGAACGCGTCGGCCGCCTGCTGGCGAGCAACCCGAGCTGGTCGACGATCGGTGTCTTCGACGAGACCGGCCGGCAGGTGGCCGCGGCCACGCGCAGCGGGCTGCGAGCGATTCCGCCGCCGCAGCCGCCCGCCGACATGTCGGCCGGCGCCGACTTCTCCGACCTGCGCGCGCTCGGCGACGGAACGTACATCACCTATGCCAGCGTGCCGATCGTGCGCGACGGCGTGCGGCACGGCTTCCTGTACATCGGCATCTCGCACCTCGGCTGGCTCGACTTCCTGCGCAGCTACCCGATCTCGCGGCGGGCGACGCTGACCCTGACCGACCGCAGCGGCGTCGTCGTCGCCCGCACGCTCGACGACGAGCGCTGGGTCGGCAAGCGCTCGAATCCCTTGTTTCTCGAGCATCTCACCGGGCGCGACGAGGGATCGTTCCAGATCACCGGCATCGAAGGGCAGCGCTTCTACGTCGCCTTCAGCCGCTCGCGCCACTCGAAATGGGTGCTGTCGACGGGCGTTCCGCGTGACGATGTCGAGGCGGACCTGCGCCAGTCGACCACCGCCATCGTCGGCGGCGTTGCCATCACCGCGCTGGCCGTCGCCATGTTCGCCATCTGGCTCGGCTCACGCATCATCGGTGCGATGACGGTGCTGCAGGAGGCCGCTCGCGCCATTGCTACACCCGGAGCAAAGCGCCCCGAAGCGCGCCTGGACATCGACGAAGCCGAGACCGTTCGCGTGGCGCTCAACAGCGCCGGCGAGCGGCTCGCCGCGCGCGAGCACGAGACCAGCGCCACCCTGCTGCGCGAAGCCGAAGCGCGGGCCGAAGCCGAGCGCGCCAACGCCGCCAAGGACGAGTTCCTCGCCATGCTGGGACACGAGCTGCGCAACCCGCTCAGCGCCATGAAGTCGGCGGCCGCGCTGCTCGCCATGCCGGCGGCGCGCGCCGCCGTGCACGAGCGTTCGCGCCAGGTGATCGATCGGCAGATCAACCGGCTCACCGACCTCGTCGACGACATGCTCGACGTCGCCCGCCTCAATGCCGGAAAGATCGTCCTCGATCGCAAGCTCGTCGACCTGGCGGAAGTGGTACGCCATGTCGTCGCCGCGTTCAAGGACGCGGGGCGCAGCATGCACGTGCGCATCGCGACGGATCTCGCGCCGGCATGGGTCTTCGCCGACGAGACGCGCCTCGAGCAGATCGTCGCCAACCTGCTCGACAACGCCTGCAAGTACACGCCGACGGGCGGCATGATCCGCATCGCGACGGCCAGCGCCGACGATGGCGTGCACTTCGACATCGCGGACAGCGGCGCCGGCATCGCCCCGGACTTCCTGCCACGCATCTTCGATGTCTTCACGCAAGGCATGCGCACGCTCGAGCGCGCCGAGGGCGGCCTCGGGCTCGGCCTGACCGTGGTGCGCCGACTGGTCGCGCTCCATGGCGGCAGCGTCGTCGCCAGCAGCGAAGGGGTCGGGCGAGGCGCTGCGTTTCATGTGACCCTGCCGGCGCCGAACGGCGTCGAGCGACGCATGGGCGCGAACGATGGCGAGGGCATCACGCCGCTGCGCATCGTCGTCGTCGAGGACAACGACGACAACCGCGAGCTGACGCGGCTCCTGCTCGATTTCGAAGGCCATGCCGTGATCGCCACCGGTGACGGCGAAACCGGGGTGCAGACGATCCTCGACACCCGGCCCGATGTCGCCCTCGTCGACATCGGTCTGCCCGGCATCGACGGCTTCGAGGTGGCCAGGCGCGTGCTGGCGTCAGCGAGCCAGCCGCCGACGCTGCTCGTCGCCCTCACCGGCTACGGCACGCCCGAGGACCGCGAGCGCGCGCTCGACGCCGGCTTCGACGCCTTCCTGGTCAAGCCGTTCGATCTCGGCGCCTTCGCTGGCGCCGTCGTGACATCGCTGGCGCGGCGCGCCGCCGCGAAGAAAATCTAGGCGCGATCCGGCCGCGCCGCTGGGGCGTCGACGCGCGACGCGCCCAGCGCATCGGCGACGAAGCCGAGCCGGTCCTGGCCGAAGAACATCGCGTCGTCGACGAAGAAGGTCGGCGCCCCGAACACGCCGCGCGCGACCGCCTCTTCGGTGCTCGCGACGAGGCGCGCCTTCACTTCCGGATCGGCGACGATCGCGAGCAACCGAGCGACATCGAAACCGGCATCGGCCAGCGTCGTCGCCAGCACCTCGGCGTCGCCGAGGTTCTTCTCTTCTTCCCACATCGCGACGTGCACGCGCTCGACGTAGCGGGCGAAATCGCCGAGTCCGCGCATCTGCAGGCCGGTCGCACCGCGCATCAGCGTGAGCGTGTTGATCGGGAAGTGCGGGTTGTGCCTGAACGGCAGCCCGTAGCGCTTGGCCCAGCGGCGGATATCGTCGTTCATGTAGCGGCCCTTGGCCGGCACCGCCGCCGGGCTGGTGTTGCCAGTCGCCTTGAAGACGCCGCCGAGCAGCATCGGCCGCCAGACGATCTCGGCGCCGGCGGCGGCGGCGATCGCGGGCAACTGCCGGTAGGCCAGATAGGAGGTCGGGCTGCCGAAGTCGAAAAAGTATTCGACGCGCTTCATCGCTGTCCTTCGAGGCTGCGCATGCCGCTCACCAGGTTTCCATCCAGGGACGCAGGTCGAGCTCGTGCGTCCACGCGCTGCGCGACTGGCCATGCAGGTTCCAGTAGTTCTCGGCGATCGCCTCGGGCTGCAGGATGCCCGCCTCGGCTTTCTTCGCGTAGCGCTCGGGAAAGTTCTCGGCGATGAAGGGCGTGTCGATCGCACCGTCGATGACGAC
>DAIMIM010000159.1:0-7096 GCA_036722755.1 Caldimonas sp.
AGGTCAGCGTCTCGAGCTCGCTCGGGCGGCCTTCGCGCTTGAAGAAGCTGCCCGGGATCTTGCCGGCGGCGTAGGTCTTCTCGACGTAGTCGACGGTCAACGGGAAGAAGTCCTGGCCGGGCTTGGCGTCTTTCTTGGCGACGACGGTCGCGAGGATGACGGTGTCGCCGATCGAGACGACGACGGCGCCGCCCGACTGGCGGGCGATCTCACCGGTTTCGAGCGTGACGGTCTGGCCGCCCCATTGGAAGGTCTTGGTGACTTTGTTGAAGATGCTCATTGCGAATTCTCCGTTGCAGGGCGCCTGTAGGGCGGCGCCGGCACCCGGAACGAAAGCTCGGTGCGACATGCCATTCCAAGGGTGCTCGCTTCGACAGCTGCTGCGAACATCGGTGGAATGACACAGCCTCGCGCGTGCGCTGATCGTTCCTGTGGCCAAAGGCCTGCCGGTCGTTCCGGTCAGACGTTCGGCGTCTCAAATCGACTTACTTGCGAAGGCCGAGCTTTTGGATCAGCGCGGTGTAGCGCCCGGCGTCCTTGCCCTTCAGATACGAAAGCAGGCTCTTGCGCTGGTTGACCATCTTCAACAGGCCGCGCCGGCCGTGGTGGTCTTTCAGGTGGGTCTTGAAGTGCGGCGTGAGCTCGTTGATCCGATCGGTGAGCAAGGCGACTTGCACCTCGGTCGATCCGGTGTCGGCAGCGCCGCGGGCGTGCGCCTTGACGATCTCGGCCTTGTGTTCGGTAGTGGCTGGCATCTCGTTTCCTGAGGTGAAACCGAGCGCGGGCCAGAGCGGCCGCGTGCCACGGTTTCGGACTTGGACTTGCGAACGCCGGTGAAACCGACCGGCGCCGTGCTGGATCGCTGAAAAGGAGCGAAGCCGATGATTATAGATGCAGGAACCGGCGCAGGCGATCGGCACCGTCGACGAGCCGCGCCGGGTCGCGCGACGCGAAGCACCAGCGCAGCCACCCTTCGCCCTCTGGTCCGAAAGCGACGCCCGGCGCGAGGCCAAGACCCGACTCGACGACCAGGCGCTTGGCGAGCGCCAGGGAATCGTCCTGGCCTTCGATCGCGAAGAAGGCATAGAGGCCACCGGCGGGCACGGCACACGTCACGCCCGGCATCGCCGCGAGCCGGGGCAACAAGGTGTCGCGGCAACCCTTCAGACGATCGACCAGCCCGGGAACGAAGGCGTCCGCACCGGCGAGCGCCGCCAGTGCGGCGCGCTGGACGAAGACAGGTGCACACGACGTGTTGAACTCGATCAGCTTGGCGAACGCCGGCCCGAGAGCCGGCGGATGGACGATCCAGCCCAGCCGCCAGCCGGTCATGAGAAAGCTCTTGGAAAAACTATGCACGACGACGAGGCGGTCGTCCGGCTCGGCGATGTCGAGAAAGCTCGGCGCACAGGGCGCCGCAGCGTCGAAATGGATGCGCTCGTAGACCTCGTCGGCGACGATCCAGGTTCCGGTGGCGCGGCAGTGCGCGAGCAGGGCCCGCTGCTCGTCGCGCCCGAGCGTCCAGCCGGTCGGGTTGTTCGGCGAGTTGACGAGCAGGACGCGGGTGCGATCGGTGACGCGCGTCTTCAGCGCGTCGAGCTCGAGCTTCCAGCGGCCGCCGTGAAATTGCAGCGGGTGCCGAACCACGTGGGCGCCGAGGATCGCCGGCTGCGCGGTGAGATTCGGCCAGACCGGGACGACGGCGACGACCTCGTCGCCGGCGCCGGCAAGCGCCTGCATCGTCAGCATCAATGCGCTGACACCCGACGACGTCACGGCGATCCGGTCGGCACCGACCGACGGATGCAACGAGCTCACGTAGCGCGACAGCGCCTCGCGCAACTCGGGCAAGCCGAGGTTGTGCGAATAGAAGGTCTCGCCGTCGACGATCGAACGCGTCGCGGCCTCGCGGATGAATTCGGGCGTCGGCTCGTCACTTTCACCGAACCAGAATGCCAGCACGTCGCCGCGCCCGAGCGCGGCGTTGGCGACTTCACGGATCTTCGATCCAGGCAGATCGTCGATGACTTGTCTCATGCGATGCGCGGCCCTTGAAAAGCTCATTGCCGCACTCACTTCGGCGGCAGGGTCGCAGCGATGTGCCGCGACCGACAAATTGTAGGAGCACACCATGTTCGTTCTGCCTCTTGCCCGGGCGCCGCGCGCCTCCGTGTCGCCCTCGTTCGGCCGCGCGCTCGATCGCCTGTTCGACGAGTCCTTCGATCGCCATTTCGGCGGCGTGAAGACCAGCGCCGAGACCCGCACGCCGGCGATGGACGTGTCGGAAACCGACGATGCCTACAGCATCGTTCTCGATGTTCCCGGTACGAGCCGCGAGCAGCTGAAGGTGTCGGTCGAGGGACGTCGCGTCGTCCTGTCGACGGTGGTCGCCAGCGACGGCGCGGCGGTTGCCGGCGACAACGCGGCGGCCTCGCAGAGCGAAACCGCTGCGGCCGGTCCGAAGCTCGCCGCTCGCGTGCTGTATCGCGAGCGTTCTGCTACCGCCTATGCGCGCACGATCGTTCTGCCGGCGGAGGTCGATCAGGCTGCGTCGCAGGCGCGGTTCGACAATGGCGTCCTGACGCTCACGCTGGCCAAAAAGGTTCCGGCCGGTGCGACGCAGCTGAGCATCGCCTGAGGTCGAACGCCTTGATCGCTTACCGCGGCAGCGCGCTTTCGCGCTGTGCGGCGAGCGGCCAGCGCGGCATGACGTCGAACGCGTAGTCGGTCGACGTCGCGGCGATGCCGCGCTGCAAGCGCATCGCCGCAGCCAGCGCGATCATCACGCCATTGTCGGTACAGAGCGCCAGCTCCGGGTAGTGGACCCGGGCCTGGCGCTTTCCGCATTCCAGCTCGAGCCTGGCGCGCAAGGCCGTGTTGGCGCCGACGCCGCCGGCGACGACCAAACGGGTCAATCCGGTTTTCTCGAGCGCGTCCATCGACTTGCGAACGAGCACGTCGACGATGGCCTCCTGTGTCGATGCGGCGAGGTCCGCCCTTGCCTGCTCGCGAGCAGCGCCCGCGATCTTCAACGCGTGCGTCCGCACGGCGGTCTTCAGTCCAGCGAAGGAGAAGTCGAGCGAGTCGCGATGCAGCAGCGGTCGAGGCAGCGCATAGGCCTTCGGATCGCCGGATTCGGCGAGCCGCGCGAGCGCCGGGCCGCCCGGATAGCCGAGCCCGAGCAGCTTGGCCGACTTGTCGAAGGCCTCGCCGGCGGCGTCGTCGATGGTTTCGCCAAGCAAGACGTAGTCGCCGACGTCGTTGATCCGAAGCAGCTGCGTATGACCGCCCGAAACGAGCAACGCCACGAACGGGAACGCCGGCGGATCGGCCGACAGGAACGGCGACAGCAGATGGCCTTCGAGATGGTGAATGCCGAGCGCCGGCTTGCCGAGCGCAGCCGCGAGCGCGCACGCCACCCCTGCGCCGACAAGCAATGCACCAGCCAGGCCGGGCCCGCGCGTGTAGGCGACGACATTGATCTCGCGACGATCGACCGCGGCCTGATCGAGGACGTCACGCAGCAGCGGAAGGACGCGACGGATGTGATCGCGCGAAGCCAACTCGGGAACGACGCCGCCGTAGGCGGAATGCATCTCGACCTGGCTGTGCAGGGCCTGAGAGAGCAGACGCGGAACGCCCGTTGCGCTCGCGTCGACTAGGGCGATGCCGGTTTCGTCACAGGAGGTCTCGATGCCCAGGATTCGCATCGTTGCGGGAGCCCGTTTGTTGGGTCGGATGAGGGAGCCTAGGAGACTCAGCGAAGGATTGCGGTAGCAACGCCGACCGCATTTTGCGCGCATTGTTTGCGGGCACACCAAGGCGCCGCGGCGTCTCGATCAGAACGCCCCTCTTTGCAGCTTTGGAGAGGAATGAGTTGAGGGCGCCCAGACAGAGCGCCCTGAAGATGACGACTCAGTGATCAAATGTGGACGCTACGGCGGCCGGTGTGAGCACCCGTTTCGGTGCGCGGTCGACTCCAAGTGACTGAATTGCAGCCTGCAGTACGGGACGAGAGGTGGGTAGCGGCGACGGACTGGGCTTTCGTGCGGAGACAGTCTCGCGCTCTCGACGACCCGTCATAGTCCCAGTTCTGGTACTTGACCAGGGAGCTCATCGACGGTCCGCGAGCGCGACAAGGCAGTACAACGCCCTCCGCCCGGGCGGCATTGCGCGGCCTTTGGGAAGCTGGTGAGCGGTGCTTAACCCCACCCGCCGGTTCGCGGATTGCAAAGTAGATTGGTGATGTAGTTCCACATGCTGCTCTCCCGTCGAGGCCGGCTAGGCGATACGGTATTTCAGCGCAGAACTGGACTATTTCGAAGCTACAAACGTTTGTAGGGACTCCTACGATGTATGGGAATAACCCTGGTACTAGAGAAGACCGAGCGCCATGGCCTTGAGCACTGCTTGGTGCTTCGACGACGATCCGAGCTTCCTGAACACATTGCGCAAATGGAAATTCACGGTGTTCTCGCTGACGGCCAGGATCTCACCCACGGCCCACGCGGATTTGCCGTCCATCGTCCACCGCAACACTTCCAATTCACGGCTCGTCAGCCTTGGAATGTCTTTAGGGGCAGTTTGAACACCAAGAAGTCGCACAGCCGCGTCCTGCGCATGAACTGCCAAAAGTTGGAGCGAAGCCAGCATTTGCGTGACCTCGTCGACATTGTCAGGAAGCGCCTTTTCACGATCAACGCCGAGTAGAAAGTGCTTGTGATCCTGAAGGTGAAGAGCAACGGAAACCCCGGTGTTGTATCCGTACATCGCCTGTTGCTCCCAAAGATCGGCGGCGCCATCCCGGACATAGAGTTCCTGGTCGTACACGAAAGGCACGCTGGTGCGCTTGAGGCGCTTCATGACCGGGTCGCGCTTGGAATCCGCTACGTCACGCGAAGCCTCGGCAAAGCCTTGCGGGGTATTTCCAATGTTGACGAAAACCGCGTCTCTGCCGGGTTGGTCGACAACAAGCGTAGCCGAAACAAGGCCGAACTCGAATTCATGGCTGAAATCGACGAGCCGTCGCTTGAACGTCGGAATGTCGTCGCTTTGGCTGATGTCGAGATAAGGCTGAAGCCTCATTTGTTCACGGAATCAGAGGCAACCCTACAAGGGTTGACGGGTTGATATCAGGAGCACGATTGCCGAACACTGGTTCCGTCCAAACTCTTTCGAGAACCATCATGCAAGTTCCCGCCTGGCAAGTCGCTAGCTGGAGTGACGTTTGCGTTCCGCTCATGGAGTGGAACGATTCCATAGCCGAGCTTCGTCATCTTGGCACATCCTCGCAGATCGACGAAAAGGAAAATGGATTGCGGTATGGGCAGGCTGTCTGGGGTGTCCAGGCCGCGGAGGACAAATGGGTCGGCATCGCCTGGGATTGGCGCGAGATCAGAAAGGGAGTGGTCGCCATGTCGGACCCGATGACAGTCCTGTCGAACTTGGTCTTCTTGGACGATAACGGGGAGTTGGTCGCTCCCTGCAAGCGCATCCTCCACCTCAACAATGCAGTTTTCTCCCTCGACTGGCAGGCGATGGCGTGTGCAAACAGCGAGGATTTGGCCGAGCGCATAACTGCTTAACGAGATATCCAGCTCCGCCGGCGTAGCTACGCGCTTCGCCGCTACTGGCGGTGTCGTTCCGAACTGTCGACGATATCCAAAGCGCGTTCTACCGCCTCACGCCGCCGAGCCACCCAGGAAATCAACTGTCGCAAATTTCACGAATTCGCTTGCAATTGACCTTCCCCGCGCGAGCCGGGCCGGGGTACGCTCGCCGTCTGCCCCTTGAAAACGATCGCGAATCCGCCTGGACAATGAAAGAATACCGACTTCTTGCCTGGCCTGAACTCCCTGCCGAGTTTCAGCGTACCGCGCATCGCCGCGTGTTGAGCGATATGTCCCTTCGCTTTATGTCGCAGGCCCAGCTGGCCGAGGTCAGCGGCATGAAAAAGGGCGAATTGCGCCAGTTTCTGGAGGTGCTCGACGGGCGCGGTGTGCTTGACGAGCGGGACGGCACAGCGCCGGATTCCTTCCTCGATTCGATCGGCCGCCTCGGCTGGTTCCGTCGCTCGACGCCGACCACCCACGAGACGAGCTGACCCGCTGGCTGCCGGCCCCACCCGGGGTCTGCAGTCAGTGATTTTCCTTGGCATGGTTGATCGAGTACTTCGGTATCTCGATCGTCACGTCGTTCCGAGCCAGGATCGCCTGGCACGATAGCCGCGACGTCGGCTCGAGCCCCCAGGCCCGATCGAGCAGGTCTTCTTCGCTCTCGTCGAGCTCGCCCAGGGACGCAAAACCCTCGCGCACGACGATGTGGCAGGTCGTGCAGGCGCAGCTCATCTCGCACGCATGTTCGATCTGCACGCCGTGCTCGAGCAGCGCCTCGCAGATCGATTCACCCGTCGCCGCCTCGATCACCTTGCCCTCAGGGCAATAGTCGGGATGGGGCGTCACCTTGATGATCGGCACGGTCAGACGTCCTCGACTCGACGCCCGGCAAGCGCACGCCGTATTCCGCGGTTCATCCGCTCCGCCGCGAAGGCTTCCGTGCCGAGGGCGAGCGCCTTCTGTGCGACGTCGATTGCGCCGCGGTCGGCATGCAGCAGCGCCTCGCGCAGTCTTGCGGACAGCGTGTCGACTTCGGAGCGTTGAGTTTCGGACAGCAGGTCGGCGTCGGCCTCCATGGCTGTCCCGGTCGCCGCGAGCAGGCGCTCGGCATCGACGCGGGCCTCTCGCACGCTGCGCTCCGCCATGTCGGATTCGGCGGCGCCGAAGCTCTCGCGCAGCATCCGGGCCACCTCGTCATCGGCCAGGCCATAGCTCGGCCGCACGCTGATCGCCGCCTCGACCGCCGTCGTCTCCTCGCGCGCGCTGACCTCGAGCAGACCGTCGGCATCGACGACGAACGACACGCGAATGCGCGCCGCGCCGGCGACCATCGGCGGAATCCCGCGCAGCTCGAATCTGGCCAGCGAACGGCAGTCGGCGACGAGCTCGCGCTCACCCTGGAGGACGTGGATCGACATCGCCGTCTGCCCGTCCTGATAGGTCGTGAATTCCTGCGCCCGTGCGGTCGGGATCGGGCTGTT